>NZ_JBFUIU010000002.1:0-50325 GCF_056401695.1 Variovorax sp. P4_D9 | reverse complement strand
ACCAGCAGCGGGGCAAGAACACGGCCGGCTTCATCAGCGGCTACCGCGGCTCGCCGCTCGGCGGCTACGACCAGGCGCTGTGGAAGGCCAGCAAGTACCTGAAGGCGCAGAACATCGTCTTCCAGCCCGGCGTCAACGAGGAGCTCGCGGCCACCGCGTTGTGGGGCACGCAGCAGCTGGGCTTCTCGCCGCCCGGCACCAACAAGTTCGACGGCGTTTTCGGCATCTGGTATGGCAAGGGGCCGGGCGTCGACCGCTGCTCCGACGTCTTCAAGCATGCCAACATGGCCGGCACGACGGAGTTCGGCGGCGTCATCGCGGTGGCCGGCGACGACCACATCTCCAAGAGCTCGACCGCGGCGCACCAGAGCGACCACATCTTCAAGGCCTGCGGCACACCGGTGTTCTTCCCGGCCAACGTGCAGGAAATCCTCGACCTCGGCATCCATGCCTTCGCGATGAGCCGTTTCGCCGGCATCTGGTCGGGCATGAAGACGATCCAGGAGATCGTCGAATCGAGCGCCACCGCGATGATCGATCCCGAGCGGGTCGAGATCGTGATCCCGACCGACTTCCAGATGCCGCCCGGCGGCCTGCACATCCGCTGGCCCGACCATGCGCTCGAACAGGAAGCGCGTCTGATGCACTACAAGTGGTACGCCGCGCTGGCCTACATCCGCGCCAACCGGCTCAACCACAACGTGATCGAAGGGCCGAACGACCGCTTCGGCATCATGGCCAGCGGCAAGGCCTTCAACGACACGCGCCAGGCCTTGATCGACCTCGGCCTGGACGACGCGGCCTGCCGGCAGCTTGGCATCCGGCTGCACAAGGTCGCGGTGGTGTGGCCGCTCGAGGCCCAGCTCACGCGCGAGTTCGCCACCGGCCTGCAGGAGATCCTGGTGGTCGAGGAGAAGCGCCAGGTCATCGAGTACCAGCTCAAGGAAGAGCTCTACAACTGGCGCGGCGATGTGCGGCCCAACGTGGTCGGCAAGTTCGACGAAGGCGAGGTCCACGAGGCCGAAGGCTATTCGGGCGGTGAATGGTCGGTGCCGAACCCGACTGCGCACACGCTTTTGCGCGCCAACGCCGACCTGAACCCGGCACTGATCGCCAAGGCGATCGCCCAGCGCCTCAAGAAGACCGGGCTGCTGGCCGCGGCCGGCGCCGACATGGCGGCGCGCATCGACGCCCAATTGGCGATCCTCGAGGCCAAGGAGCGCGCGATGGCGGCGCCGAAGTCGCTCGGTGCCGCCGACGCGACGCGCCAGCCCTGGTTCTGCTCGGGCTGCCCGCACAACACCAGCACCGTGGTGCCCGAAGGCTCGCGCGCGATGGGCGGCATCGGCTGCCACTTCATGGCGACCTGGATGGACCGCTCGACCATCGGCTTCACGCAGATGGGGGGCGAGGGCGTGCCATGGGTCGGTCAGCAGCCCTTCACCACCGACCAGCACATCTTCGCCAATCTCGGCGACGGCACCTACTTCCACAGCGGCCTGCTGGCGATCCGCCAGAGCATCGCGGCCGGCGTCAGCATCACCTACAAGATCCTCTACAACGACGCGGTCGCGATGACCGGCGGCCAGCAGGTCGGCGAGCGCCCCGAAGGCCATTCGGTGCTGCAGATCGCCGAAAGCCTCCATGCCGAAGGCGCGGTCAAGGTGGTGGTGGTCACTGACGAGCCCGAGAAATACGAAGGCGTGACGGTGCCCGGCGACCACGTCAAGGTGCGTCACCGCGACGAGCTCGACGAGATCCAGCGCGAGTTCCGCGAGATCAAGGGCACCACGGCCATCATCTACGACCAGACCTGCGCCACGGAGAAGCGCCGCCGCCGCAAGCGCGGCACGGCGGTCGACCCGGCGGTGCGCGTGGTGATCAATGAGCTGGTCTGCGAAGGCTGCGGCGACTGCAGCGTCAAGAGCAACTGTCTGTCGGTGGAACCGCTCGAGACCGAGTTCGGCCGCAAGCGCACGATCAACCAGAGCACCTGCAACAAGGACATGAGCTGCCTCAAGGGTTTCTGCCCGAGCTTCGTGACGGTCGAGGGCGGCCAGCTCAAGAAGAAGTCGAAGAGCAAGGGCGCCTCCCCGGTCGAACTAGGCGCATTGGCCGACCCGGTGCTGCCGGCGCTGGGCAACGGCCAGGTCTGGGGCGTCGTGGTGGCCGGCGTCGGCGGCACCGGCGTGATCACCATCGGCCAGCTGCTCGGCATGGCCGCGCACATCGAGGGCAAGGGCATCGTCACGCAGGACGCGGCCGGCCTGGCGCAGAAGGGCGGCGCGACCTGGAGCCACGTGCTGATCGGCGACACCCAGGATTCGATCCGGACCACCCGCGTCGGCACCGCCGCGGCCGACCTGGTGCTGGCCGCCGACCCGCTGGTTGCGGTCAACGCCGAGACCACGGCGCGCATGCGCGAGGGGCGCACCAACGTCGCGCTCAACAGCCACAGCACGCCGACCGCGGCCTTCGTGCGCGATGCCAACTGGGTCAATCCGCAGGACGATTGCGCAAACGAGATCGCGCGCATGGTGGGCGCCGATGCAGTCGGCGCCTTCGATGCCGATGCCGCGGCGACCTCGCTGATGGGCGACAGCCTGTATGCCAACCCGATGCTGCTGGGCTTCGCCTGGCAGAAGGGCTGGATCCCGCTCGCCCACGAGTCGCTGATGCGGGCCATCGAGCTCAATGCGGTGGCCATCGACAACAACAAGACGGCCTTCGAGTGGGGCCGCCAGGCCGCCCAGCGACCGGCGGAGCTGCAGAAACGCATGCAGCCGGGGCAGGTCATCGAGTTCAAGAAGCGCGAGACGGTTGAGAGCCTGGTGGCCCGCCGCGTCGAATTCCTGACCGGCTACCAGAACGCCGCCTATGCCGGCGAGTACAAGGCCTTCGTCGCCAAGGTGCAGCAGACCGAGTCGGCGCTCGGCAAGACCAGCCTGACCGAGGCGGTGGCGCGCTACCTGTTCAAGCTGATGGCCTACAAGGACGAGTACGAGGTTGCGCGACTGCACATCGACCGCAGCTTCCTCGACCGCGTCGAAGGCATGTTCGAGGGCGACTTCAAGCTCAACTACCACCTGGCGCCGCCGATCATCGCGAAGAAGAACACCAAGGGCGAGTTGCAGAAGCAGAAGTTCGGCCCGGCGATGCTGACCGGCTTCAGGCTTCTGGCAAAGCTCAAGGGCCTGCGCGGCACCGCGCTCGACCTCTTTGGCCGCACCGAGGAGCGCAAGGCCGAGCGCGCGCTGATCGGCGAATACCGCGCCAGCATCGAAGAGGTGATCGCCGGCTTGAGTGCTGGCAACCACGCCACAGCGCTGGAAATCGCCAGCCTTCCCGAACAGATCCGCGGCTACGGCCACGTCAAGGAGCGCAATCTGGCCGCCGCGCGGGTGCGCTGGGCCGAACTCATGGCCAAGTGGCGCAACCCGCAGGCCCCGCGCGCCGTGGCCTGAGTGCCCGGGGCTGCCAAGCCCCGAAAACCCCAAGCACGGCCCCGGAATAGGGTCGTCTGCCCTCTATACAATGCCCGGTGCTGTGCGCGGCGGCTTGGCCCCGCGCTGCGTGGCTGCTGGGTGCGGCCGCGGAACCGCCGGGCCCTTTTCCCATCCAAGGCCGGCGCTCCTCTTCTTTCCCTCTGTTGGAGACTCCCTTGTTCATTTCCTCTGCTTTCGCCCAGACCGCGCCCGCTGCCGGTGGTGGCGACATGATGTCCTCGCTTGGCAGCATGCTGCCGCTGGTGTTGATGTTCGTGGTCCTTTACTTCGTCATGATCCGCCCGCAGATGAAGCGCCAGAAGGAAGCGCGCGCCATGATCGAGGCCCTGGCCAAGGGTGACGAGGTCGCCACCTCCGGCGGCATGCTCGGCAAGATCACCCAGCTCGGCGAGCAGTACCTGACGATCGAGATCGCCAAGGGCGTCGAGGTCCAGATCCAGCGCAGCGCCGTCGTGCAGGTGCTCCCCAAGGGCGCGATCAAGTAAGTAGAGCTACAACGCGGGCGCCGGACACCGCGCGCCCCTGAAGGTTGAATCGATGAACCGTTACCCGGTCTGGAAGTACGCGATCATCGTGATCGTGCTGCTGGTGGGGCTTGTCTATGCCCTGCCCAATTTCTTCGGCGAGGCGCCTGCGGTGCAGGTCTCGTCGGCCAAGTCGACCGTCAAGGTCGACGCCGGCACGCAGGCCCGTGTGGCCGAGGCGCTCAAGGTCGCCGGGCTGGCGCCCGACCTCCTGACGCTCGACGCCACCTCGGTGCGGGCCCGCTTCGCCACCACCGACGACCAGTTGAAGGCGCGCGACACGCTGCAGCGGGCCCTGGTGCCCGATCCGAGCGACCCGCCCTACACGGTGGCGCTGAACCTGGTGTCGCGCTCGCCGAGCTGGCTCGCGGCGCTGCACGCATTCCCGATGTACCTGGGCCTCGACCTGCGCGGCGGCGTCGACTTCCTGCTGCAGGTCGACATGAAGGGCGCCATCGACAAGCGCGCCGAATCCTTCGCCAGCGACCTGCGCACCGGCCTGCGCGACAAGAGCGTGCGCGGCAGCGCGGTCAGCCGCAACGGCCAGACCGTCGAGATGCGTTTCCGCGATGCCGCCGGCCTGGACGCCGCCAAGCGGCTGCTGCAGGACCAGTTCCCCGACCTGACCGGCGTCGAGAGCCAGGAAGGCACCGATTTCAAGCTGGTCGCCTCGATCAAGCCCGAAGCCGTGCGCCGGCTGCAGGACGCGGCCCTGAAGCAGAACATCACGACCCTGCACAACCGGATCAACGAACTCGGCGTGGCCGAACCCGTGATCCAGCAGCAGGGCCTGGACCGCATCGTGGTCCAGCTGCCCGGCGTCCAGGACACCGCCAAGGCCAAGGACATCCTGGGCCGCACCGCCACGCTCGAGATGCGCCTGGTCGACGAAAGCGCCGAAGGCCGCGCGGCCGAGCTCGGCACCGGCCCGGTGCCCTTCGGCTCGGAGAAGTTCCTCGACCGCCAGGGCCGTCCGGTGATCGTCAAGAAGCAGGTGCTGGTGACCGGCGAGAACCTCACCGACGCCCAACCCGGCTTCGACTCCCAGACCCAGCAGCCCAAGGTCGACCTGACCATGGACGCCAAGGGCGGGCGCATCATGCGCGACGTCAGCCGCGAGAACTTCCGCAAGCGCATGGCGATGCTGATCTTCGAGAAGGGCAAGGGCGAGGTGCTGACCGCGCCGTCGATCAACGGCGAACTCGGCAACCGCTTCCAGATCTCCGGCTCGATGAGCGTGGTCGAGGCCAACGACCTGGCGCTGCTGCTGCGCGCCGGCTCGCTGGCGGCGCCGATGGAGATCATCCAGGAACGCACCATCGGCCCCAGCCTGGGCGCCGACAACATCAAGAAGGGCTTCGACAGCGTGATGTACGGCTTCGCCGCGATCATGGTGTTCATGTGCCTGTACTACGCGCTGTTCGGCGTCTTCTCGTCGATCGCGCTGGCGGTCAACCTGCTGCTTCTGGTGGCGATCCTCTCGATGCTGCAGGCCACGCTGACCCTGCCCGGCATCGCCGCCATGGCGCTGGCCATCGGCGTCGCGATCGACTCCAACGTGCTGATCAACGAGCGCATCCGCGAGGAACTGCGCGGCGGCGCCTCGCCGCAGGCCGCCATTCACGCCGGCTACGAGCGCGCCTGGGGCACCATCCTCGACTCCAACGTCACCACGCTGATCGCCGGCGTGGCGCTGCTGGCTTTCGGCTCCGGCCCGATCCGCGGCTTCGCGGTGGTGCACTGCATCGGCATCGTCACCTCGATGTTCTCGGCCGTGTTCTTCTCGCGCGGGCTGGTGAACTTCTGGTACGGCAGCAAAAAGAAGCTCAAGACGGTGTCGATCGGCACCGTCTGGAAGCCGGACACCACCGCCGTGGCCAACGCGAAATAAGGGACACGACAAATGGAATTCTTCCGGATACACAGGACGATCCCGTTCATGCGCCACGCGCTGGTGCTGAACGCGGTGTCCTTCATCACCTTCGCGCTGGCGGTCTTCTTCCTGTTCCACCGCGGGCTGCACCTGTCGGTGGAGTTCACCGGCGGCACGGTCATGGAAGTCGCCTACCAGCAGTCGGTCGACGTCGGCAAGGTGCGCGCGACCATCTCCAAGCTCGGCTACCAGGACGTGCAGGTGCAGAACTTCGGCACCTCGCGCGACGTCCAGATCCGCCTGCCGGTGCAGAAGGGCCAGACCTCGGCCCAGCAGAGCGAGCAGGTCATGGCCGCGCTGCAGGCGGTCGACCCGACCGCGACCCTGCGCGGCAACGAGTTCGTCGGCCCGCAGGTCGGCGAGGAACTGACCACCAACGGCCTCAAGGCGCTCGGCATGGTGGTGGTCGGCATCATGATCTACCTGGCCTTCCGCTTCGAATGGAAGTTCGCCCTGGCCACCGTGCTCGCCAACCTGCACGACGTGGTCATCATCCTGGGCTTCTTCGCTTTCTTCCAGTGGGAGTTCTCGCTGGCGGTGCTGGCGGCGGTGCTGGCGGTGCTGGGCTACTCGGTCAACGAGTCGGTGGTGATCTTCGACCGTGTGCGCGAGAACTTCCGCCGCTACCGCAAGCTGAGCACCCCCGAGGTGATCGACAGCGCGATCACCTCGACCATCAGCCGGACCATCATCACGCACGGTTCGACCCAGCTGGTGGTGCTCTCGATGTTCTTCTTCGGCGGCCCGACCCTGCACTACTTCGCGCTGGCCCTGACCATCGGCATCTGCTTCGGCATCTACTCGTCGGCCTTCGTGGCGGCGGCCATCGCCATGTGGCTGGGCGTGAAGCGCGAGGACCTGGTCAAGGGGCCGGTCAAGCGGGACGGCGATCCGAATGACCCGAACGCCGGCGCGACAGTCTGAACCTGGGGTAGCCGAGCATGGAGGGCTCTTGTGCGGTTACGCTTCCCGATGCAAGCTCGTGCCTGCCGTCGAAACGAAACAATTGCCGTCCTGACCATCCATGACCCCGCGGTCCCATGCAGCTTCCCTCCAACTCTCCCGTGAGACACGCGAGCGTTTCGTCTCCGCCACCGAGCCGCTGATCGCGCCGATCGGCCAGGCGGTCCGCGATCGCCTGACTGCCCTGGCCGCGCAGGTCGGAAACTCGCGCGAGATGCAGGAGAACCGCGACGGATTCCTGGCCTTCGAGGCCCAGGGCGCCAACTGGGTGTCGCAGTCGCGGGCGGCCTGGCGCAAGGCGCTGGCCGGCAGCACGGCCGAGGGGCCGAGCTCCAATTCCTTGGCGAGCCTCGAGCTGATCGGCGACGAAGTGGTCGAGACCAGCATCCTGTCGTCGCGGCTCGCGCAGGCGATCCAGGACAAGGCCAACTTCGAGCTGAATGACTTGCGGCTGCGCATCCAGCACCTCGAAGGAACTCAAGAGCTGAGCGCCAAGGACATTCTCAAGCCCGAGGCGCTGGCCAAGGTCCTGGTCGACCAGTGGCTGGCCACGGGCCTGAGCCGCAGCCTCTGGACCAGGGTGCAGGACCAGGTCCAGCAGCACATGGTCGAGCCCGTGGTCAAGGCCTACAAGGACGCCAACGCTTTCCTGGTCGCCAAGGACGTGATGCCCGAGATCGACCTCAAGAGTTTCGTCCGGCGCACCGGTTCGGTCAGTTCCGGCAACGCGGCACTGGGCGGCAGCTTCGCGGGAGGCAGCGCCCCAATGGGCATCGCCGGCCAGCCCCAGATGGTGCCGGGCGGCTTCGGTGTGCCCGCCGGGAGCTTCGCGCCCGCCGCCATCGGCGTCGGGCGTGGCACGGCCGGTCCCGGCCAGGCGGGCGGCGACACCCTGGTCGCCACCGGCGGCTCGCCGCTGCTGATGGCGCGCCAGCGGGCCCAGGGCGTGCTGCTCAATCTCAAGCGTTTCGTCACCGCGCGCATCGGCGGCGACATCACCCAGCCGCGCGGCCAGGCCGGCAGCCAGATGGTGGGTGGGATGGGCGGCGGCATGGTTGCCGGCGGCGCTTCGCCCGCCTTCGTCGCGGCCATTGCCGACGCCGAGGCGGCCTACCAGGTCGCGGCCTCGCGGTACGTGGTCGGCGAGGAGGCCACGGCGATCCACCATGCCTCGGCCGAACTTCGGCGCCGCTCCAGCGAACTCAAGAAGAAGGCGCCCACCACCGCTGACAAGGCGACGGTCGAGATCGTGGCGCTGATGTTCCAGGCCATCCTGGCCGAGGAGCGGATTCCGTTCTCGGCCCGGGTCTGGTTCGCGCGGCTGCAGATGCCGGTGCTGCGCGTGGCCATCGCCGAGCCGGAGTTCTTCGGCACCCTGCAGCATCCGGCGCGCATGCTGATCGACCGCATGGGCTCCTGCGTGATGGGCTTCGACGCCGCTGCGATCTCGGGCAGCGCGCTCGAAGGCGAGATCCGCCGCGTGGTCCAGGTGATCGAGCAATACCCCGAAACCGGCCAGCGCGTGTTCAAGCTGGTGTTCGACGAATTCGTCGTCTTCCTCAACAAGTACCTGACGCAGAGCGACACCACCCAGCGGGTGATGAGCGTCGCGCAGCAGGTCGAGCAGAAGGAGACGATGGCGATCCAGTACACCATCGAGTTGCGCAAGATGCTCAACGACATGCCGGTGCGCGAGGAGATCCGCGAGTTCCTGTTCAAGGTCTGGGCCGAGGTGCTTGCCATTGCCGCCCTTCGCTATGGCGCGCAGGACGAACAGACCGTGACCCTGAAACGGGTCGCCTCCGATCTCGTGTGGGCGGCCAGTGCCAAGCCCAACCGCAACGACCGGACCCGTGTCATCCAGGATTTGCCGAAGCTGCTGCAGCGGCTGCGTCAGGGCATGACGCTGCTGGCCATCGTGGGCGACCCTCAGGAAGTGCACATCAAGACCATCGGCGCGACCCTGTCCGATGCCTTCCTGTCGAAGACCGAGGCAATCCCGCCGGCCAAGATCGAGGCCATGGCGAAGCGCCTGGCCAACCTCGAGGACTTCGTTTCCGACGAGGGCATGACCGAACTGCCGCTCGACGCGGGAAGCATCGAACTGCTGCTCGGAGTCGATGCCGCTTCGATCGAAGTGGTGCCCGACACCGGCACCAAGGTCAGCGAGGACATGCTGGCCTGGGCCCACGAACTGCAGGTCGGGACCTGGTTCATGCTCGACCACAACGACCGGGTCAACCAGGTCCAGTTCGTCTGGCGCAGCGACCGCAAACAGCTGCATCTGTTCGCGTCGAGCGACGGCCGCAGCTTCCTGATCCAGGTCGGGCGCCTAGCCTCCTACCTGCAGGCCGGCCTGCTGGTGCCGGCCGAAGAGGAAACCCTGACCGTGCGGGCGACGCGCGAGGCGCTGGCCAAGCTGGACGCCAATCCCGAAAGATTGTTGAACTAGCGGCTAGTTGGAGCTAGTGCGCGACGCGATCTGTCGCGTCGTCGCAGAGCTCGTCGAGCACCAGCGCGTCGGGCTCGACGCCGGTGCTCCAATGCACCATCAGCACGATGATCTTAAGCTCGTCGAGCGCCAGCGGCTCGCCCGGGGTGGCCATGGCACGCTCGATCACGATCTCGCGCATGCCGGCCGGCAGCACGCCGGCGGACTCGAGGAAACTGATGAAGCCCAGGCATTCGGCGCCGATATGCTCCTGCTCGGCGGTCGAGTAGACGCGCATGGCATCGGCCGACTGGGGAATCGCGGCATCGGCCGCCGTGCCCGGCAAGACGGTGGCGCTGAGGCCGTCGGCGTGGCGGTCGAGCTGGACGCCTCGCGTCGCCAGGCTCAGACCGTCGAGCCAGTGCAGCGCCTCGCGGATCTCGTCTGCATCGAAGCCCTGCGCGCTGAGCTTGCGCCCCAACTGCTCGGGTTCGGGRCAGGCGTCGCCGCGCCAGTAGTTTTCGTAGACATACACGAGCACTTCGAACATGGGTTCAATATAGCCCACCCGAAGCGCCGCTCGACGAAAGTTGCGTCGACGCGACGCAGCCTGTGGCTCAACCGAGCCCAATGCGCTGGAACAGGCCGCCGGGCAGGCGGGCGATGCGGCCCGCCAGTTCGAGTTCGAGCAGTTGGGCCTGCAGCATCRCCGGGTTGAAACCGGTGCGGGCGCACAGGGCGTCGAGGCTGACGGGATCGAATCCGAGCTCGCGCAGCAGCGCCGTTTCGGTCGCCTCGTCCAGCGCTTCGGGCATGGACGGCCGAGGCGCATCGGCCAGGCGCAGTTCCTCCAGCACGTCGCCGACCGATTCGACCAGCTTGGCGCCCTGCCGGATCAGCGCGTGGCAGCCGCGCGATTGCGGCGAATGGATCGAGCCCGGGATCGCGAACACCTCCCGGCCCTGCTCGACCGCGAGTCGGGCCGTGATCAGCGAACCGGAGCGCAGCGCGGCCTCGACCACCAGCGTGCCGCGCGTGAGTCCCGCGATGATGCGATTGCGCTTCGGGAAGTTCTGGTTCAGGGGCGGCGTGCCCAGGGGGTACTCGCTGACGACCAGGCCCCGGGCGGCGATCCGGTGCGCCAGCGCGCGATGCCGGGCCGGAAAGACGCGATCGAGCCCGGTTCCGACCACCGCCACCGTGGCCAGCCGCTCGGGTCCGCCGGCCTCGAGCGCGCCCTCGTGGGCTGCGCCGTCGATGCCGAGCGCCAGGCCCGAGACCACGGGGATCCCGGCTTCGCCGAATGCCCGCGCGAACGCCCGCGCATTCCCGGCGCCTTGCGCCGTCGGATTGCGGCTGCCGACCATCGCGATGCTGCAATCCAGCTGCGCGAGCTCGAAGGCGGGTGCACCGAGAAGATAGAGCATCAGCGGCGGATCGGCGGTCTCGAGCAGCGAGGCCGGGTAGCCCGGGTCGCCGAGCGTCAGGATGCGGCGCGTGGCGCCCTCGGCGTCGGTGCCGCGCAGCCAATCGAGGGTGCGCTCGAGCAACGCGGCCAGCTCGACCGGCTCGTGCTGCAGCGCCTCGGCCTGCGCGCTGCCGGCGACCTGCAGCAGGGCTTCATGCGACTGGGCGAAGATGCCGGCCGGCAGGCCGAAGGCCGCGAGCAGCGTGCGGGCGACGACGTTCCCGATGCCTGGCGTCAGCGAGAGGCGAAGCCAGCTCGCAAGTTCGTCGCGTTCCACGCCAAGATGGTGCTCACATCAGGGGTTGACCAGCAAGTCGCCAATCCGCGGGGTATCGTTGATCTCGAGCACCAGCGCATAGGACGCCTTCTCGAAGGGGCGGAACACCATCAGCAGGCCGATTCGTTCGTTCGGCAGCTTGAGCACTTCCTTGCCGGTGTAATTGGGGGTGGCGGCGCGGTCGACGATGGTGTCGCCGTTCTTCAGGATGGCCAGCACGTGGCCGGCCTCGATGCCGTCGCGCGTCCCCTTGTTGATCACCACCACCTGGTTCTGGGCCGCGAACTGCACGGCGTTGCCGTAGACCGAGACGATGCGTCCGTTGACGATCTGTTCGGGCGCCCGCGGTGCGTAGCTCAGCAACTGGCGCTGGGGCTCGGGCAGCAGGCGGTCGCCGGCGCGCATTTCCTCGCGCGCCGCCACGATGTCGATGGTGGCCGGGACCACGTTCGCGACCTCCTTGCCGTCGACCAGTTGGCTGGCGATGTTTTGGCTGCGCTTGAGTTGGGCCTTGCCGAGGTAGGCCGCTTCGTAGCCGAGGAGTTCGCCGCTGGCGGGGTCGAACAGCGGTGTCGCATTGCGGAAGATGCGGAAGGTCTTGATCGGGCCGGCGGTCTCGATCAGCGGGGAGTTCGCGTCACCCAGCGCGTAGGCGCGGTCGCCGCGGGCCAGCAGCACGCGGCTGTCGTTGCCAGCCACGATGTGGGGCGCGGTCAGGAGCGTGTCCTCGTCGACGATGATCGGCTCGCTCAGGAAGGGTTCGATCAGGCTCGGGTTGAGGGTCGGCAGCGCCATCCCCGACATCGACTCGTAGCGGGTGCGTGGCGACAGCTTGACCGTGCCATCGGCGGCGCCGCCGCGGCGCGTGCTGAGGCGGGCGCGGCCGCCGCTCTTTTCGAGGAAGAGCACCTGGCCCGGGTAGATCCGGTGCGGGTTCGAGATTTCGCCGAGGTTCATGCCCCAGAGCTCGGGCCAGCGCCACGGGCTGCGCAGGTAGAGCCGGGAAATCGCCCACAGCGTGTCGCCGGGCTTGACCGTGTATTCGTCGGGCGCGTTCGGGGCCAGCTCGCCGATCGGGATGCCGGCCTGGGCCGTCTGCTGGGCCACGGCGCGCTGTTGTGGCGTGACCGGATAATTCTGCGCGAAAGCGGTCGCGGCACCGGCAACCCCCAGGGCGACAGTCGCCAGGGTGGTCAAGAGGCGGGGGCGCGAGCTTTCGCTGATTCGGAGTTTGGTCATGGTTTGATGGTGTGCACACACTACGCCACGCAGGATGTACGAATCCTCACAATTTGCTACGAATTTTGCGCTGAAGCCCTTGATAGGGCAACGTATTCGGGGAGTTCACCGGCAACGCGTCGCGGAAATGGCGAAAATAGCGACAACTTTTCCTCGCTTTCATGGCTAAAAGAAACATTTTGAGTTACCCGGACCCGCGCTTGCATACGGTGGCCAAGCCGGTGCAGGGTGTCGATGCGCGCATCAAGACGCTGGTCGCGGACATGCTCGAGACCATGTACGACGCCAACGGCATCGGCTTGGCCGCGACCCAGGTCGACGTCCACGAGCGCCTGGTCGTGATCGACATCTCCGAAGAACGCAACAAGCCGCTGGTGCTGATCAACCCCGAGATCGTCTGGGCCAGCGACGACAAGGTGCTCAACGAAGAGGGCTGCCTCTCGGTGCCGGGCATCTACGATGGCGTCGAGCGCTCCACTTCCGTGCGCGTGACCGCGCTCGATGCCGAGGGCGAACCGCAGGCGATCGAGGCCGAGGGCCTGCTGGCGGTCTGCATCCAGCACGAGCTCGACCATTTGCTGGGCAAGGTGTTCGTCGAATACCTGTCGCCGCTGAAGCGCAATCGGATCAAGAGCAAGCTGCTCAAGCAGCAGCGCGAAGAGCAGAAATCGGAACAGCGCGAAGGGCGGCGTTGACCACGCAGCGCCTGTGGCCCGTGGCGGTGGCGCTGGTCTTGGCGCTGTCCGGATGTGCGCTCGATCCGACGCGGCTGCCGATCGGCAGCACCCGGGCCGAAGCGCTGCAGAAACTCGGCAATCCGACCGCTACCTACGCCATGCCCGGCGGCGGCGAGCGGCTCCAGTATTCACGTGCGCCGTCAGGTATCACGGTCAACAACGTCGACCTCGACGCCAGCGGCCGGGTGGTCGTCATCCGCCAGGAACTCGAGGACGGCATGTTCGACAACACGATCCAGCCCGGCGTCTGGCGGGTCGATGACGTGTTGCGCAGCTACGGCCGGCCGTTCGAGATTTCGACGGTGCGCCCGTTCGACGGCGACGTCTGGGCCTGGCGCTACCAGTCGCTCAACAATCCGCGCATCCTCTATATCTACATCGACCTGGACGGCGTGGTCGAGCACTATCACACGGCCGACGACCTGCGTCGGCTCATGACCGACCAATGAAAGTCGCGTTTGCGGGCACGCCCGAATTCGCCCGGGTCGCGCTGGAGGCGATCGCGACGGCCGGGTTCGAGGTCGTCCTCGTACTGACCCAGCCCGACCGCCCGGCCGGCCGGGGCATGAAGCTGCAGGCCTCGCCGGTGAAGCAACTCGCGCTGAACCGCGGCTGGCCGGTGGCGCAGCCGCGCAGCCTGCGCCTCGACGGCAAGTATCCGGACGACGCCAGCGCTGCGCGCGAGGCCATCGCCGCCGCGCAGCCCGACGTGATGGTGGTCGCGGCCTACGGCCTGATCCTGCCGCAATGGGTGCTGGATGCGCCGCGGCTCGGCTGCCTCAACATCCACGCCAGCCTGCTGCCGCG
This sequence comes from Variovorax sp. P4_D9, assembly GCF_056401695.1. Lineage (NCBI taxonomy): Bacteria > Pseudomonadati > Pseudomonadota > Betaproteobacteria > Burkholderiales > Comamonadaceae > Variovorax > Variovorax sp. P4_D9. Next base: position 36,440 of record NZ_JBFUIU010000002.1, on the reverse strand, counting down.
CTGGCGCGGCGCGGCGCCGATCCATCGCGCCATCGAGGCCGGCGACTCCCGAACCGGCGTCACGATTATGCAGATGGACGCTGGCCTCGACACCGGCGGCATGCTGATGCGCGAGTCGCTGGCCATCGGCGACGACACGACCGCGCGGCTGCACGACCGGCTGGCCGAGATGGGCGGGCGGCTGATCGTCGATGCATTGCGGCAGGCTGCTGCCGGCCCCCTGACGGCCGAGCCGCAGCCCGCCAAAGGCGTGACCTACGCGCACAAGGTCGAGAAGGCCGAGGCCTTGATCGACTGGTCGCTGGATGCCGCCACGATCATGCGCCGGGTGCGTGCCTTCGACCCGTTCCCGGGCGCCAGCAGCGTGCTCGACCGCGAGACGATCAAGTTCTGGGCCGCCGATGCCCAGCCGGGCGTGCCGGGCGAGGCGCCGGGGACGGTCCTGGCCGTCACGCCTTCAGGCATTGCGGTGGCGGCGAAGGATTCCGTCCTGCGGGTCACCGAACTGCAGCGTGCCGGCGGCAAGCGCCTGGCGGTCGCCGACTTCCTGCGCGGCTTCGACCTCAAGCCGGGCCAAGTGTTCGGCCGGTGAACCGCTCCTGATGTTCCTGTCCTCTGCGATCCGGCGCCAGCCGGAGTTCCGCCAGGGCGTGCGCGACATGTCTTCGGTCGCGGTCGGCATCGGCGCCTGGGGCCTCATGACCGGCGTGGCGATGCTCAAGTCGGGCATGAGCGTGTTCGAGTCGGTGGCAATGACGCTGCTGGTGTACGCCGGCAGCTCGCAGCTGGCAGCCATTCCTCTGCTGATCGCTGGCGCGCCGGCGTGGGTGGTCCTGGCCACGGGCTTCTGCGTCAACCTGCGCTTCGTGGTCTTCAGCCTGCACTTGCGGCCCTACCTGATGCACATGCCCCGCTGGCGCCGCATGACCCATGGCTACCTCACGGCCGACATGAGCTATGCGCTCTTCACCCGCAAGTACGCGCAGCCGCCGGTCACTCTGGCCGAGAAGCAGGCGCAGGAGGCCTATCTCACCGGCAACTATTGCGTGACCTGGTGCGCCTGGATGGGCATGAGCCTGCTCGGCATCGTGCTGGCCAACATGATTCCGCAAAGCTGGGGCCTGGGCTTCGCCGGCGTGCTGAGCCTGGTGGCGATCGTGTGTTCGATGGCGACCACCCGGCTGCGGCTGCTGGCGGTGCTGATCGCCTCGGCCACCGCGGTGGCAGCCTACGCCCTGCCGCTCAAGCTCAACATCGTGGTCGCCATTGGCGTCGCGGTGCTGGCCTGCTTCTCGCTCGAGAAGCAGTTCGGGCTCGATGTCGACGCGGAGGACGACAAGTGAGGGCATTGTTTGATGGGACGGATTTCTGGACCCTGGCGGTGATCCTTGGCCTGGCCGGCGTCACCGTGCTCACGCGCTGCTTCTTCTTTATTCTCGACCGGCCCTGGGGCCTGCCGGAGTGGGCCCACCGTGCACTGCACTACGCGCCCGCGGCCGCGCTGGCGGCGGTGATCGCGCCCGAGGTCGTCATGACGCAGGGTCACCTGGTCTCGACCTGGCAGGACGCCCGGCTCTACGGCGCCGCCGCCGGCGCCGTCTACTTCTTCTGGCGCCGCGGCGTGCTGGGGACGATGCTGGCGGGGATGGCGGTGTACCTGCCGCTGCACCTGGGCCTGGGCTGGTAGCCGTTCAATCCGGATGCGCCAGTGCGGTGTGGACCGCGGCCGAGATGGATGCCGGCGTCGGGTCGGTCAGCAGCGCGGCGCGATAGGCATCCGGGCGCACGATGCACAGGCTGCCGTCTGCCGGATCGCCGAGATGGCGCGCCAGCATCTCGGCGGGCTGCAGCGTGGGCAGCCCGCTGTCGCCGCCGACGGCCACGAGCCGCAGCGGGAGCGAAGCCGCGAGGTCGGCCACCGCCGCGGCTTCGGCGGGCGTCGGCGCGAACCAGAGGCCGAGGCATCGGGTGCCGTCGGCCAGCAGTTCCATGAGAGTGGTCGATGTTCCGTCGAGGTGGTGCAGCGGCAGGTTCTGCACGCTCCGCCCGCCCTCGGGCAGGTGGGTCGCCGCCGGATAGTCATTGGCCACCGACATGCGGCCCGTGTTGACGAGCGCGCGAGCGAAGGCATGGCGCGACGCCAGCGCCACCACCGCGCGCCGCAGCGTGTGCTCGGCCGGCGATCGCGGCGCCAGGAAGCGTGCCGAGCGGCTGGTGACGCGCCGATTCTCCACCGCAGCGGGACGCCGCTCGGCGTCGTAGGTGTCGAGCAGCGCGTCGCCGGCAAGGCCCTGCGCGACCAATGCCAGCTTCCAGCCGAGGTTGGCCGCGTCCTGGATCCCGCTGTTGCCGCCGCGCGCGCCGAAGGGGCTCACGACATGCGCCGAGTCGCCGATGAACACGATGCGGCCGTGCCGGAAGTTGTCGAGCAGGTGGTCGCGGTAGCCGTAGGGCCCGATCCACACGAACTCGAACTCCACCCCCGGCCCGAGCTGCTCGCGCAGGCGCGCACCGGCCACTTCGGGCTTGCTGATGTGGGCCGTGTCGCAATCCTCGGGCATCTGGTAGTCGATGCGCCAGACGCCGTCGCCCATCAGGTGCTGCCAGACGGCGCGGCCTTCGTTGAAAGGCGCGTCGACCCAGGTCCAGCGCTCGGTCGGCAGCGGCTTCTTGAAGCGCACGTCGCTGATGCACCAGCGGTCGGTGCTGCGCGACGGGTGCGCGTCGATGCCGAGCTGGGTGCGGATCGGGCTGTTGGCGCCGGTGGCATCGATCAGGTGGTCGGCTTCGATCGTGTAGCTGCCGGCGGGTGTCTCGACGTCGACGCGAACGCCGTCGGCGAGCGGCGTCACCTGCGTCGCGCGGTTCTTCCAGCGCAGGTCGGTCAGACCCAGTTCGATGATGCGGTCGACCAGGAACCACTCGACATAGAACTGCTGGAGGTTGATGAAGGGCGGCTGCACCGAGACGCTGTCTGTCTTCAGGTTGAAGTTATAGACCTCCTGCTCGTTCGAGAAGGTACGGCCGAAGGACCAGGTGATGCCTTTCTCCGCGATGCGCTCGTAGATGCCGAGGCGCGCGAAGATCTCGAGGCTCTTCTGGGCGTAGCAGATTCCGCGCGACGAGGCGCCGCGCACGCCGACCGTGTCGTCCTCGTCGAGCAGCACGGCGCGCACGCCGCGGCGCGCGAGGTCGCAGGCCAGCGTCAGCCCGGCCGGGCCGGCGCCGACGATCACGATCGGATGGCGCACGGTGGCGTCGCTGCCCAGTTCGGGCGGCGGCACGAAGGGCCAGCTCGGCAGTTCGTACGCGGGTGCGAAGTGGTACGTTTCCATCCCAGTGCTCACAGTGCGTGCGCCCATTCGGCGATCGCATCGGCGGCTTGCTCCACCAGCTCCGGCTGGCCCGCCAGGTAATGGTTGCCGCCGACGATGTCGACGTTGCGGATGCGCGCGCCGCCAGCCGCCAGCCACACATCGCGCGTGCTCGGGAAGGTCGATTGGTCGCCGGTGTAGGTCAAGAGCAGCTTGGGCACAGTCGTGCGCGCCAGATTCGTCGGCCCGTCGGCCTGCGAGCGCGAGGACCATTGCGACAGGAAGGCGGTCAGCGAGGTGGTGCGGCCCATCGCATTGGCCGAGTAGTTCACCTGCCGCGCATCGCCCCAGACGCTGCCGGGTGCGCGGTCGTTGGCATCGATCGACAGGTCCACGCAGCGCGGATCGGCGTGCGTGCGGTAGACGATGAAGGCCTGGTCGCGCGGGGCACCCGGCGTGCTGCGCAGCAGCCGGAGCCGGTCGAGCGCCCAGTGCTCGATGCGGTCGAGCCGCGCCTTCTGCGCTGCGCTGAAGCGGGCCAGGAACTCGGCGCCGTAGGGCAGCGCATGGCGGGGGTCATACATGTCTAGCTCGGGATCGACCGACAGCGGATCGTGCTCGTCGGTGACCGACGGGTCGATCCAGTCGCGCATGAGCTTCGAGCGACCCTGGTGTGCCGCACACAACGCAATGCTGTCGACTGGTGGCAGGTCGTCCGGGTGCAGGTGCGTCGGGTCGCCATCCGGGAAGTGGTGCGCCGTGAGCTGCTCGGCCTGCGCCTGGTAGAAGCTGGCCAGCGCGGCGCCGCCCGAGTTGCCGACCAGCAGCACCTTCTCGTAGCCGGCGGTGCGAAGGAACTGCACGCCGGCGCCCAGGTCCTGGATCGCGCGCTCCATCAGCAGCACCGTGTCGTTGCCCATGTAGCGCGAGTTCAACCCCATGCAGCAGATGCCGCGCGCGGCCAGCGGTGCGATCAGGTAGTGGCCCATGAAGTTGCTGGTTGGATGCATCAAGATGGCCGCGACCTTCTTCGGACCGGACGGCACCTGGTACGCACCGTAGATCCGCGGGCGCAGCATCTGCAGGCCCGACTGGCTCTCGAGCGAGGCCCCGGGCTTGACGTCGATGACGGCGAGTTGCAGCTCAGGCATGGGGAGCCTCTACGGCAGCGGCGGCGCGCAGGCCGGCCTTGCGCAGCGTCCAGGCGTCGAGGTCGGCGCGCGCATGCAGGGCATGGGCCTCCATCTCGGCCTGCGGCACGGTCGGCGTGGTCAGCTCGACGCGGATCCCGTTCGGATCGAAGAAGTAGATCGATTCGATGATGTGGTGGTCAGTCGGGCCCAGCACCTCGACCCCGGCCGCCTCGAGCCTGGCCTTGGCCGCCAGCAGGTCGGCCACCGAATCGACGCGCAGCGCGATGTGGTTGACCCAGGCCGGCGTGTTGGGGGACGGCAGCGCCGCGATGTCGTCGCCGAGGTCGAAGAAGGCGATGTACGCGCCGTCGCGCATCTGGAAGAAGATGTGGACGTAGGGACAGTACTCGCCGGTGCTCGGCACGTGGTCGCTCTTGATCACGTGCACCAGCGGCAGGCCCAGCAGGTCTTCATAGAAGCGGCGGGTCTCTTCGCTGTCGCGGCAGCGCCAGGCGAAGTGGTGCAGTCCGCGCACGGGCACGGGCGGTGGTGTTGGCGATGGCATGGCTGTCTCCTTCTGGGGGCTCGGGGCGGATTGGGCCGCGATTCTTCTTATGATTCAATCGAAATAAATTCATCGATTGATGAAGAATGACCATGAATCTGACCCTGCGCCAATTGCGCGCCTTCGCTGCCGTGGCCGAGACCGGCAGCTTTACCGCCGCGGCCGCGACCCTGCATCTGACCCAGTCGGCGCTCAGCGTGCTGGTGCGCGAGCTCGAGCGCGAGTTGGGCGTGCAGCTGTTCGACCGGCACACGCGGCGCGTGCTGCTGTCGGAGGCCGGGCGCGAGTTCCAGCCTTCGGTGCAGCGCCTGCTGGCCGACCTGGCCGGCGCGGTGGCCGGCGTCACCGACCTGCGCGACAAGAAGAAAGGCGTGCTGCGGCTGGCGGCGCCGCAGCTGATGGCCTGCACGCTGATGCCGCGCGTCATCGCCGCCTATCGCGAGGGGCACCCGGACATCGACGTGCGATTGGCCGACACGCTGCCCGAGCACCTGCTCGACGGCCTGCTATCGGGCGAGGTCGAGCTGGCGGTTGGCCAGGACGTGGCGGTGGATGCGGCGCTGGTCGAGCGCCGCACGCTGTTCCGCGACCGCCACTGGCTGATCTGCCCGCCCGGCCATCCGCTGTCGCGCCGGCGCAAGGTGCGCTGGAGCGAACTCGGCCCCTACACCTTCATCGCGCCGACGCGCGACTTCCGTCAGCGCGTGCTGCCCGAGCTGGCCGCCGATGCGCGCGCGCTGATGCTGCGCGCGACCACTCAGGAGGTCTCGTACATGACCACCGCGCTCGGCATGGTCGCCTCGGGACTCGGGCTGACGGTCTGCCCGACCTACTCGGTCTCGCTGGTGCGGGCCCATGGCCTGCAAATGGTTCGGCTCGACCAGCCGGACTTCCATCGCGAGGTCTGCGTCTACGGGGCGGCGAAGCGCTCGCTGTCGCCGGCGGCCGCAAGCTTCGTCGAGCGGCTCCAGCAGTTCGTGCAGCAGCCGGGCCTCACGGGCTGAAACCTACAATGGGCGCTGCCCGTCGCGGCGCCCCTTCTTCGTTATTTGATCGCCACCCATGAACGTCCTTCGATTCACTGACCTCTGTGCGCAAGGCAAAGTCGCCGGCCAGCGCGTTTTCATCCGAGCCGACCTCAACGTGCCGCAGGACGACAGCGGCGGCATCACCGAGGACACCCGCATCCGCGCCTCGGTGCCCTGCATTCGCGCGGCGCTCGACGCCGGCGCCGCGGTGATGGTGACCTCGCACCTTGGCCGCCCGACCGAGGGCCAGTTCAAGCCCGAGGACTCGCTGGCGCCGGTTGCGGCCCGCCTCGGCGAGCTGCTCGGCCGTGAAGTACCGCTGGTGCCCGACTGGGTCGACGGCGTGCAGGTCGCGCCGGGCCAAATCGTGCTGCTCGAGAACTGCCGCCTCAACAAGGGCGAGAAGAAGAACGACGAGGCGCTGGCGCGCAGGCTCGCCGCGCTGACTGACATCTACGTCAACGACGCCTTCGGCACCGCGCACCGCGCCGAAGCCACCACCTACGGCATCGCCCAGTTCGCCAAGGTCGCCTGCGCCGGCCCGCTGCTGGCGGCCGAGATCGACGCCATCACCAAGGCGCTGGCCCAGCCGCAGCGCCCGCTGGTGGCGATCGTCGCCGGCTCCAAGGTCAGCACCAAGCTGACCATCCTCGAGAGCCTGGCCGAGAAGGTCGACCAGCTGATCGTCGGCGGCGGCATCGCCAACACCTTCATGCTGGCCGCCGGCCTGAAGATCGGCAAGTCGCTGGCCGAGCCCGACCTGCTCGACCAAGCCAAGGCCGTGATCGACGCCATGCGCGCGCGCGGTGCAGCGGTGCCGATCCCGGTCGACGTGGTCACGGCCAAGGCCTTCGCGGCCGATGCGGCGGCGACCGTCAAGGATGCCAGCGACGTCGCCGACGACGACCTGATCCTCGACATCGGCCCGAAGACCGCCGAGCTGCTGGCCGCGCAACTGCGCGAAGCCGGCACGATCGTCTGGAACGGCCCGGTCGGCGTGTTCGAGTTCGATGCCTTCGCCAACGGCACCAAGACCATCGCCCACGCGATCGCCGACAGCAAGGCCTTCTCGATCGCCGGCGGCGGCGACACGCTGGCCGCGATCGCCAAGTACGGCATCGAGGACAAGGTCGGCTACATCTCGACTGGTGGCGGGGCCTTCCTCGAGATCCTCGAAGGCAAGACGCTGCCGGCCTTCGAGATCTTGGCAAAGCGCGCGGCCGGATGAGTCGCCCTCACGCTCCGTCACTTCGTGTACTCGCCGCCCCCCAAGGGGGCCGCAAGCCGCCTTGGGGCGGCCCGGCGCCGGCTTGATTGGCGGCACGGCGGTTCGCCCCCTTCCGAAGGCCACACAAAGTGTATACAGTACGGAATACAAACAGGAGACAGCAACGATGAGCACGCCCCGCCTGCCCCGCCACGCCACCAAGATCGTCGCCACCCTCGGCCCGGCCTCGAACACGCTCGAGTTGCTCGAGCAGATGATTCACTACAAGGTCAGCGTGGTGCGGCTCAATTTCAGCCACGGCACCGCGCAAGACCACATCAACCGGGCCGCGATGGTGCGCGAGGCGGCGCGCCGCAGCGGCCGCGAGGTGGCGATCATGGCCGACCTGCAGGGCCCGAAGATCCGGGTCGGCAAGTTCGCCGAGGGCAAGATCTGGCTCGAGCCCGGCGCCCGATTCGTGCTCGATGCCTCGCGCACCGAGCCCGGCGATGTCGACGCCGTGGGCCTCGACTACAAGGACCTGCCGCGCGACGTCAAGCCCGGCGACAGCCTGCTGCTGAACGACGGCCTGATCGTGCTGACGGTCGACGCCGTCAAGGGCGATGCGGTCCACACCACGGTGCGACTCGGCGGCGAGCTGTCCAACAACAAGGGCATCAACAAGCAGGGCGGCGGCCTGACCGCGCCGGCGCTGACCGCCAAGGACATGGAGGACATCAAGACCGCGATGAGCTTCCAGGCCGACTACGTGGCCGTGAGCTTCCCGAAGAACGCCACCGACATGGAGATGGCGCGCCAGTTGTGCAACGTGGCGGCGGCCGAATTCGGCCACAAGCCCGGGATGATCGCCAAGATCGAGCGCGCCGAGGCGATCCCGAAGCTCGAGGAGATCCTGCGCGCCAGCGACGGCATCATGGTGGCGCGCGGCGACCTCGCGGTCGAGGTCGGCAATGCCGCGGTGCCGGCGCTGCAGAAGAAGATGATCCGGATGGCGCGCGAGATGGACAAGGTGGTCATCACCGCGACCCAGATGATGGAGTCGATGATCACCAACCCGGTGCCGACGCGCGCCGAGGTCAGCGACGTCGCCAACGCGGTGCTCGACGGCACCGATGCCGTGATGCTCTCCGCCGAAACGGCCTCGGGCCGCTACCCGCTCGAGACCGTGCAGGAGATGAGCCGCATCTGCGAGGCCGCCGAGGCCGCGGAGGACCTACAACTCGACGCCGATTTCAGCGGCAAGAACTACGCCCGCATCGACCAGTCGATCGCGATGGGGGCGCTGTTCACCGCGCACCACCTGGGCGCCAAGGCGATCGTCGCGCTAACCGAGTCGGGCTCCACTCCGCTGTGGATGAGCCGCCACCGGGCCCACATCCCGATGTATGCCCTGACGTCACGCCTGTCGACCCAGCGCAAGATGGCGCTGTACCGCAACGTGCGGCCGCTGCTGATGGATTCGGAAAGCGACCGGGACACCGCGCTCGATCAGGCCGAGGCCCACCTCAAGAAGCGCGGCATCGTGCAGACCGGGGATGTCTACGCGATCACCTGCGGCGAACCCATGGGGGCGCCGGGCGGCACCAACATGCTGAAGATCTGCCGGGTCAGCTAGCCGCGCCCCAGCGACGCAAAGGCCATCGAATCTGTCCTACAGGGGCCCTCGGTAGAATCACGAGAGTTCTTTCGTCTTCATCCTTAGATTCCCGCGAGGTATTCCCATGGCACTCGTCTCGATGCGCGAACTGCTCGACCATGCCGCCGCCAATGGCTACGGCATCCCAGCTTTCAACGTCAACAACCTCGAACAGGTTCAGGCCGTGATGGAGGCTGCCAAGGAAGTCGGCGCGCCCGTCATCCTGCAGGCCAGCGCCGGCGCCCGCAAATACGCGGGCGAGGCCTTCATCAAGCACCTGATCCAGGCCGCCATCGAAGCCTATCCCACGGTGCCGCTGGTGATGCACCAGGACCACGGCCAGAGCCCCGATGTGTGCCGCGGCGCGATCGACCTCGGCTTCAGCTCGGTCATGATGGACGGCTCGCTCGAAGCCGACGGCAAGACCATCGCCAGCTACGACTACAACGTCGACGTCACCCGCAAGGTGGCCGACATGGCGCACAAGGTTGGCGTCACGGTCGAAGGCGAACTCGGCTGCCTGGGCTCGCTCGAGACCATGAAGGGCGACAAGGAAGATGGCCATGGCACCGATGCCACGATGACCCGCGAGCAGCTGCTGACCGATCCCGAGCAGGCCGCCGACTTCGTCAAGCGGACCCAGATCGACGCGCTGGCGATCGCCATCGGCACCAGCCACGGCGCTTACAAGTTCACCCGCAAGCCCACCGGCGACATCCTGGCGATCGACCGCATCAAGGAAATCCACCGCCGCATTCCCAATACCCACCTGGTGATGCACGGATCCTCGAGCGTGCCGCAGGACCTGCTAGCGATCATTCGCCAGTACGGCGGCAACATGAAGGAAACCTACGGCGTGCCGGTCGAGGAAATCCAGGACGCCATCAAGCACGGCGTGCGCAAGATCAACATCGACACCGACATCCGGCTCGCGATGACCGGCGCGGTGCGCAAGTTCCTGGCCGAGAACCCCGAGAAGTTCGATGCCCGCGAATGGCTCAAGCCGGCGCGCGAGGCGGCCCGGTTGATCTGCAAGCAGCGCTACATCGAGTTCGGCTGCGAAGGCCAGGGCCCGAAGATCAAGGGCGATAGCCTGCAGGTGGTCGCCGCCAAGTACGCCAAGGGCGAGCTCGCGCAAGAAGTCGTCTAAGACCTCCATTGCGCCTGAAAGCCACCTTCGCGGTGGCTTTTTTCTGCGCGGGCCACTCCGCGCGCACAATCTCCGGCGTCACTCGTCACGCTTCACTCATTTCGCCATGACCACCGTCCATACCTCTTCCATCAAGAGCCTTCCGCTGCTGGCGCGCGGCAAGGTGCGCGACAACTATGCCGTCGGCAACGACCGCATCCTGATGGTCGCGAGCGATCGCCTCTCGGCCTTCGATGTCATCATGGGCGAGCCGATTCCAGGCAAGGGCGTGATCCTCACGCGGATGGCGCTGTGGTGGTTCGACCGGCTCGGCCACCTGTGCCCGAACCACCTGACCGGCGAGGCGCCCGAGAACGTGGTCACCCCCGAGGAGGTGCGGCAGGTCGAGGGCCGCTCGATGCTGGTCAAGCGCCTGACGCCGATCCCGGTCGAGGCCGTGGTGCGCGGCTACCTGGCCGGCAGCGGCTGGAAGGAATACCAGGACAACCGCGCGGTCTGCGGCGTGCCGCTGCCCGAGGGCTTGACCAACGCGAGCAAGCTGCCGCGACCGATCTTCACGCCGGCGGCCAAGGCCGCGGCCGGCGCGCACGACGAGAACATCAGCTACGACAAGGTGGTCGAGGTGGTCGGCCCGACACTCGCGCAACAGATCCGCGAGACCAGCATCACGATCTACGAGACCGCCGCCGAGATCGCACTGGGCAAGGGAATGATCATCGCCGACACCAAGTTCGAGTTCGGTCTCGACGAAGCCGGCACGCTGGTGCTGATGGACGAAGTGCTGACGCCCGACAGCTCCCGCTACTGGCCGGTCGAAGGCTACGAGGCCGCGCTGGCCGCCGGCGCCAACCCGCCGAGCTACGACAAGCAGTTCGTGCGCGACTGGCTCGAGGCCACCAAGATCAACGGCAAGCCCTGGGACAAGACGCCGCCAGCGCCGCGGTTGCCGGCCGAGGTGATCGAAAAGACGGCGGCCAAGTACCGCGAGGCGCTGCAGCGGCTGACCGGCTGAGCGGGGTGGAGAGCCCAGCCGCGGAATGTAAATAAATCACAAACTGCGCGGCAATACTCACCGCACGACAGGGTCGCAGTCTTCCACACTCTTTTCATCCCCCCAGATGAGGAGAGCACCATGGAAACGGCAGCCGACTTTCAGATTTCCTACGTCGAGCGCTTCGGCCGAGACGTCACTGCAGCCCCGCCCGATGCCCTGCAGCCCGGGATGCTGGCCCGGGTGCTCGACGAGATCGACCATGGGCTGCTGCTGCTGGATCTGACCGGCCGCATCCTGCACGCGAACTTCCCGGCCCGGCGCGAACTGACCTCGGCGCACGCGCTGCGCAACGGCGACGGCATGCTGTGCGCCGGCAGTCCCGCATCCCAGGCGAAGATTCGCCAGGCCTTGAAGGACGCCGAGCGCGATTGCCGCAGCATCGTGGAACTCGAAGACGGCAGCGATGCGCTGTCGGTGGCCTTCATCCCGCTGGCGGCGGTGCACGGCAGCGAAACGGTCGACACGGTGCTGGTGATCTGCAGCCGCCGGCCGGGCTGCGAGATGCTGACCATGCAGATGTTCGCCCGCGCCCGGCACCTGACGCGAGCCGAGCAGAACGTGCTGGCCCGACTCTGCGCCGGCCATGGCGCCGAGGAGATTGCCTGCCTCGAAGGCATTCGGATGTCGACAGTGCGCACTCACATCAAGAACGTGCGGCAGAAGACAGGCAGCAGCAGCATCCGCGAGGTGGTGCATCGCGTCTCGCGCATGCCGCAGATCGTCTCTGCCTTGAGGCTCGTCGACTGAGCGCGGCCGGGGTCGTCCCGATAGGACAACGGACTGACCGTATATTCCATGGATGCCCTCAGCATCCGTTGCCGACTCCCCCGCGCTCCCGTCCGCACTTCTGCAACTGGTGCAGCGCGGGGTGCAGCGCCGCTACCGCACGCGGGCGCTGCTGATCGAGGAGGGAGAACAGGGCGGTTCGGTCTACATCGTGCTGTCGGGGCGGCTGCGGGCCTTCCTGTCTGATTCCCGCGGGCGTGAAATCACGCTGAGCCTGCACGGGCCCGGCGAGTACGTCGGCGAGATGTCGCTCGATGGCGGTCCACGCTCCGCCAGCGTGGAGGCGATCGAGCCCACCGTCTGCGCCGTGGTGACTCGCGAGACCCTGCTGCAGCACATTGCCGAGCATCCGGACTTCGCGCTGGCGCTGATCGTGCGGCTGATTCGCCGCGCCAGGCTGGCGACCGAAAGCGCCCGCAGCATGGCCCTGCTCGACGTCTATTCGCGCCTCAAGCGACTGCTCGAGGAGCGCTCGGCGCCGAATCCCGATGGCACGCGGCGAATCGCTGAGCGGCTGACGCACCAGGCCATCGCCAGCGAGATCGGCTGCTCGCGGGAAATGGTCAGTCGGCTGCTGAAGGACCTGGAGCAGGGAGGCTATGTGTCGGTCACGCAGCGCCAGCTGGCGCTGCTGCGGGAGCTGCCGGCGCGCTGGTAGGCGGCGGTTTTCAGCGGCGGCCTTTGCCGAATCGCGGCGTGAACCAAGGGGGAGGCGTCGGCGGCTGCGGCAGCGGCACCACCTCGCCACCCTGCGTGGCGGCCAGTTCCCTGACCAATTGCGGCGCGGCGATGCTGGTGCCTGAAAGCCGCAGGCTGACGCCGCTGCGATTGCCCCTGCCCAGCAAGCCCGGGAGCACCCGGCTTTCTTCGATCGGATAGGCCCAGTCCGGAGCGTTGCGCGGGGCCGATGGCCGGCATGGGCCGCCGCTGCTGTAAGGCGCCGGAAGGCCGTCACTGAGGCGATACCCGCTGACCACCACGCCCTCGGCCCCGGTTCCGATGCCGTTGAGGCTGCCGCGCGCGAACACTTCGGCCAGGCCCGTATGAGGTGCATCGGGATCCAGTTGCTCGCTCGGGATCGCCCCGCAGGGGTCGTCGCAGTGAGGGCTGCCGAGATGGCCGCTACGGCCGCGCAACGGCCTTCCCATGTTCGGGTCGCTGCGCGCCAGATAGATGTGCGCCCGGCCCTGGATGTCGACGCCGGCATGCTTCGCCAGCAGGGTCACGCACCAGCGTCCCGGCGTGGCCAGCCGGGACGGCGCCGCTGCCGCCGCGGAGTCGGTCGAGGCGCGGGCCGTCGGCGAAACGCTGATCGTGATCTGCAGCTGGGTCTGCATGAGCGGTGGCAGCGGCGACGGCAGCGGCGGCGCCGGGACCTCCGACGTCGTGATGCGAACGGTCGGTTCCGGCACGGCCCCGGCCGCGGGCGGCGCGCTGAGCAGCGCGAATTCCCCTGTGGGTGATTGCGCGCGGACGTCGACATGGTCCAGCGTGACCTGCGGTGGCAGCCAGATCTCGAGCTGTGCGTGCGTTTGCGAGTCGGCCGCCACGAACCAGTCGAAGGAACGCCCGGCGATATCGAGTCCGGCGAGGCTCACCTCGGCGTGGGAGCGCAGCAGATGGTTGTTGCCTGAGGGCAGAACGACCCGGAACACGTAGCCCTCCGCCGTCGCCGTCTCGGTCATCTGCCTGATCGCGCCTTCCATGAAGGAACTGCCATCGTGCGGGCCGGTTTGCGGCCCGTAGCTCAGGTTCACGAGCACCTTGCCGGCGGGAGGGCTGAAGCGCTCACGCGCGTAGGCGCGAATGGCTTGCAGGCCCTCGAGGCCGTATTGCTTCAGCCAGAGGCCCGACGGATCGTCGAGCGCCTCCGTCGGCAGCTGGACGAATGCGATGTCCGTCCTGCCGCTGAGCGACAGCTGCGTGCGGTCGGCGATCGGCCGCGCGCAGCCCGCCGCGTGACTCATGACCTGCGCGCCATGGCTCGTCATTCCGCGCAGGCTTGGCAGCCCGATGAGCGCATAGGCGCTGTCTTCGTCGATGCCCTGGCCGGTGCCCGCCTTGGCCAGGATGACGTCGAGCTGGCTCGTGTACTCGGCGCCGTAATTGAGCGGCGGCGCATCCCCCGGCACCGGCCCGGTACCCGGGGTGCCGCCCTGGTCCCAGATGTAGCGCACGCTCGCTGCCGCCCCGGGGCGGTAGGCCTGGTGCGCGAAGGGGCAGCCATCGTCGATGATCCCGATCACGGTGTCGGGGCCCTGCTGGGCAGGCGGCGGGATGGGCACTGCGACGTCGTTCGGCGTCGGCGCCGCCGGGGTCGCCAACTCGCAGTAGATCGCACCCTGGGCTTGCAGCTCGTACAGCCGGTCGTCGAGGCCGTTGATCGGAACCGTCACGGTCGCATAAGAATAGCCCTTGAAGATCTTGCTGCAGCGCATGGTGCGGCTGTTCAGATCCTCGATCTTCTCGAGCGTGAGCGGGTCTTCGAACTGCACCAGCAGCGTCGCGCGGGTGGACTTGCGCTGGTCGAACAGTCGAACGCCCGGCTGCATGGCCCAGGCCAGATAGGCGTCGATGCGCAGCCCCGATGAATGGACGAGTGCCATCGCGGATCCCGCCTAGGGCATGAGCGCCGCGCGCTCCGCCTCGCCGTACGCGTAGATCTGCCTGAGCACCGAGGACGGTTGCGGGGATGCAGCCACGTTCACCGGCAAGCCGATGTTGTCGCCGATGCCCGCGGTGCCGGTCGAGTCCATGAGCTGCGCAACCAGGTCCAGATCGAGGCTGCTGCCAAGGCTGTCCGGCGGCGCGAAGCTGCGCACGATCACCTGGCTCCGCTCGTTCAGCCGGCAGAGGATGTACTCGGCGATCGTGTGGCCGAGCATACGTCCGGCGACGCTGTCGGCCGGAAAATGAAGGCCCGCAACGACCCGGTTGGTGGCGATCCGTGCGGCCTGTCGATAGAGCTGCTCGGCCATCGAAGGCGCCCGGGTGTTCAGGTCCAGGATGCCGACGAGCAGGCGTGCCAGCATGAAGGCCTGGGTCGAATGGCCGCTCGGGAAGGCTCCGTGCCCCGGCGTCGTGAGCATCGGCTGCACCTGGTCCGAATACTGGAAGGGCCGCCAACAGGCAAGCTGGTGCTTGAACTGCATTTCCGTCAGCACGGTGAACTGGATTGCGTTCGCCAGCAACTCGGTGGTCCACCGATGGCGCTCGCCATGGAGTCCGGTGACCGAGGCCACGAAGGCGAACTGGTTGTCGATCTGCGACAGGATCTCGGGCGCGCGTTCGAGCCGCAGTTCGCCCCAGGCCTGCACGAGTCGGGTCTGGCGCTGGAAGAAGAGCGTGCTGGGGCGTGCCAACTCGAAGACGGTCACGTTGTCGGCCAGCATGGACAGCGAACACGCAGTGGGTGCGCCGGGCGGCGGAGGCGTTGGTATCGGCGTCGTGGGAAGGGATACGAAGCTGATCCCCTGGCTCAGTTCCCACTGAAGCAGGTGCGAACGCACCCAGGCTTCCCAGCGGGCCGCGCTGTCGGGCCAGTTGAAGCCCGGATCGACGCGCGTGAAGAGAGGCGCGTCCGGGTTGCCGATGCCATCCCGACTGGTCGTCAGGGCGGTGGTGACCAGCGGGTTGGCGAAGGCGTCGGCCAGCGCCGGGCCGCCCGCGGGGGCGCTGCCGCCGGAAAAGCCGCCGAAACCCCCGAAGCCCCCAAAGCCGCCGAAGCCCCCAAAGCCACCGAATCCGCCCAGCTGTGACATACGGTTCTCCTCGTTGGTCAATCTTTCACTCCGGCCTCGCGCAAGGCGTCGACCAGCAGCCTGAACTGCTCGGGGGCGCGCTCGGCCGCCGGATAGTTCTTCTTGAATCGGGTCAGCGAATACGCCGGATCGAGCCGCATCAGACGCTCGACCGTCGCGCGTGCCTCGTCCGGGCGATGCGACAAGGCCTGCGCGATCGCCAGGGCCCGGTAGGTCGAGGGGTGGATGGCGTTGCGTTGCAGTGAGCGTTGCGCCAGGCGAATAGCCTCTTCGTAGTCGCCGTTGGCGATGGCCATCGATGCGGACAGCGATTCATAGTAGTAGGCCAGGGGGTCCAGCGGCGACAGCGCGCGCGCCCGCCTAGACGCGGCCTGGGCCTGCGGGCCCTGCGCTTCAAAGGCGTGGGTCATGCCCTTGAACAGCCATGCCAGGGGCTCGTTGGGGTTGTGTGTCACGGCTTCGTCCAGCCGCAGCGCCGCCTTGTCGAAATCCTTGATCAGGTGGCAGTAGACGAAGCCCTCCATCGCCAGCGCCAGCGCGTTGGCGGGGTCGCTGTCGAGGGCGCGGCGGGTCTGGTCGAGGGCGCGCGAGGCATCGTCGGCCGGCGACGTGGACAGCCCGCGGGTGGCGCAGAGTACATACCACTTCGCGAGCCAGGCACGGGCCAGCGGGTGCCGCGAATGCCGCTCGACCAGATGCTCGAGCACCTCCCGGCTGCGCACGAAGTCGGCGCGGGCCGAGCGGTGCATGAGGCTGATGCCGCCGAGCATCAGCGAATAGCTGGACAGGGTCGGGATCGGCGCGGTGCTGACCAGCGACAGTTCGCTGCTGAGGATCGCCGAGTTGATCTCCGTGGCGAACTCGTCGATGGTCTCACTGCGGACATTGAACAGGTCCTCCAGCGCTGCCGTGCGGCGCGAGGCCCAGATCACCCGGCCGGAGCCGACATGGGCGAGTTCGGCGTTCATCAGGATCTGCCGGCCGGGCGCGTAGTAGCTGCCGGACAGCACGTAGTTCGCGGCCAGGCGGCCGCCGATGTCGCCCAGGCTCAGGTCGCGCTGTCCCAGCGGGCGGGTGGAGAGCCGGGAGACCACGCGCAGTTGGTCCGACTTGGAGATCTGGGCGATGATGCCGTCGGCGATCAGGTCGCCGATCACGTCCATCTGGGATTCGCCGTGCTGGAAGGAGAATGGCAGCACGGCGATGGTGGCCTGCAAGACCGGCGGGGGCGCTGCGCTGTCGCGAAAGGTGATGGGTGCAAAAGGCGCTCCGAGACGTGCCAGGCGGTAGGCCCGAACCGGCTGGTCGATGTGCTTGAGCCAGCATTCGCCGAGATCCTCGAACACGCCATCGAGCTCGTCGTCCAGCAGATCGTGCATTTCCGCCGTGATCACGGTCTGGCCCGGCGATGCCAGCGTCGCCACGCGCGCCGCCAGGTTGACTCCGTGGCCGTAGATGTCGTCCTGGTCGACATAGACGTCGGTCGCGTGCATGCCCGCGCGCAGTCGCAGGGTGCGGCCATCGGCCAACCGGGGGCAGTGCGTGTCCATCCAGTCATGGATGGCGAACACCGCCGCTGCAGCTTGCCGCGGAGCATCGAACTCCAGCATCAGGCCGTCGCCAAGACTTTTCACCAGCCGTCCTTCGTGGTCGGGCAGGATCGACTGGTTCAGCCGCGCCAGCAAGGCTTGCCAGCTCGTGATGACACCCCGCTCATCTGCCTGCATGAGGGCCACGGATTCGACGAGATCCACGACCAGCACGACCTTGCGGCGGTACGGGAGGCGCAACCCCTCTGCTTCCGGAACGGAGATCGTGTGAGGATTGGTCTGCAACGTCATCCCCTCTCGGCAGGAGGCAAGCGCCAGAACGCGAATTCGCATTCTTGATGCAGACCCGGCGCCTGTCCATCGCACGGATGGCCTACGCCCGGGCGCGGGGGCAATTCCGGGGGAGCCTCAGCGCGAGGTGCTCAGCGTCGCCACGGTGCGGCCACCCGCATCGAGCAAGGCCAGCCGCGTCGGGCTTTGCAGCCGGTAGCTGGTGGTGGCCTGCAGGGCGGCGAAGAACTGCTGCTCCTTGGTGCCGAGCGCCGGATCGGTGCAGGCCATCCGCGTCGACGCCAGCTGGCTCAGCTTGAGCATGCTGCCGCTGCGCTCGAAGGTGCCCGACAGTCGGTTGCAGCCGCCCGAGCCGCTGACGCGCCCGTTGCGGCGGTCGAACTGGACTTGCGGATCGCGCTGCGGGTCGCCGCCGCTGGCCACCGGCTCGCCGCCGAGCTGGTCGAGGCGCCAGACCGGACCCTCGATCGGCTCGTCGAGGCTGATGGCGCTGCCGCATCCGGCGGTCAGCGCGGCGGCCAGCAGGGCGGCTGTGACAAGGGGAATGGCGGCAGGGCGGGAGCGCATGGCCTGTCTGTCCTTCTGCAACAAATTGATATTTGCTGCATCGTATTCGACCGGGCCCGCGCACTCAATCGCGCGGCTCCCGGGCCTTTCAGCTCAGCACCACGCTGCTGAGGCGCCGGCGGTAACTGGCCACGGTCGGGTCATCGGGCGGAATCTGGCCGTCGGCGACCTTGACCTTCGGCGGCTCGATGATGTCGAGGATGGCGATGTAGGTCTTGCGCGCCAGATCCTCGTTCCAGCTCTTGTCGCGCATCAGAATGTCGAGCAGCTCGTCCATCGCGTCGGTCCAGCGCTGGGCGGCCATCAGCAGGCGGGCGCGGTCGAAGCGGGCCTCGAAATCGCGTTTGTTGGCGGCGATCCGGGCTTCCAGTTCAGCCTGGGAGGGCGCGGCACCGCTGGCCGGTGCCGAGAAATCGATCGCATCCATCCAGCGCTGCAGCGAATCGAAGCGGCGCACCAGCGTGGTCTTGGCGATCACCGGGGCGAAGGCGACCTTGGCATCGTCGACGCGGCCTTCCTGCAGCAGCAGCTTGACGTAGTCGAAGCGGGCGTCGTCGTTGGCCGGGTCGGTGGCGACCGCATGCTGCAGCTTCTCGAGGGCGCCCAGCGTATCGCCCTCGGCCAGCGCCTCCTGGGCCGATGCCTCCTGCTCGGCCGCCTCGACCTCCCCGGCCTCCGGCACGTGCTTGTCGAGGAAGGTGCGGATCTGGTCGGCCGGGATCGCGCCGACGAAGCCGTCGACCGGCTGTCCGCCCTTGAACATCACGCAGAAGGGGATGCTGCGCACCCCGAACATCTGGCTCAGCTGCTCGGAGATCTGCGGCACCTTGTCGGCGTCGAGCTTGGCCAGCGTGAAGCGGCCGGCGTATTCGGTCTCGAGCTTTTCGAGCACCGGCCCGAGCTGCTTGCAGGGCCCACACCATTCGGCCCAGATGTCGAGCAGGACCGGCGTGGTCATCGAGCCGTCGATCAGCTCAGACTGGAAATTTTCGAGGGTGATGTCGATCATCGCGGGAAGGTGGGGGTGAAACGTAAAATTGGAACCATGAAGCAAGCAATTCAGGTTGGTGTGGTGATGGGCTCGAACTCCGACTGGGAGACGATGCGCAACGCGGTCGAGATTCTCCAGCAATTCGGCATCGCCCACGAAGCCCGCGTGGTCTCGGCCCACCGGATGCCTGACGAATTGTTCGCCTACGCCGAGAGCGCCGCGCCGCGCGGGCTGGCCGCGATCATCGCCGGCGCCGGCGGCGCCGCCCACCTGCCCGGCATGCTGGCGGCCAAGACCGCTGTGCCGGTGCTCGGCGTGCCGGTCGCGAGCCGGCATCTGCAGGGCGTCGACTCGCTCTACAGCATCGTCCAGATGCCCAAGGGCGTGCCGGTGGCGACTTTCGCGATCGGCAACGCCGGCGCGGCCAATGCGGCGCTGTTCGCGGTGGCGATGCTGGCGGTTGGCGACCCGGCGCTGCGCGCCCGGCTCGATGCCTTCCGGCTGGCGCAGACCGAGGCCGCGCAGGCCATGACGCTGCCGCCGGGCGACGCGGCGCCGGTGTCGCCGTTCTCGCCCCAGGGCGGGGGGGCGCTGTGAGCGTCGTGCTGCCGGGCGCCACGCTGGGGGTGCTCGGAGGTGGCCAGCTGGGCCGCATGTTCGTGCACGCGGCGCAGGCGATGGGCTATTTCACCGCGGTCCTCGACCCCGATGCCGACAGTCCGGCCGGGCGCGTGAGCCATCACCACATCCACACCGACTTCACCGATGTCGACGGCCTGTCGCGGTTGGCCGGACTGGCCGATGCCGTGACGACCGAATTCGAGAATGTGCCGGCGCCGTCGCTCGAGCACCTGGCCGTGTCGCGGCCGGTGGCGCCGGGCCCGGATGCGGTGGCGATCGCCCAGGACCGGATCCGCGAGAAGGCCCACTTCCTGCGCTGCGGCGTCGAATGCGCGCCCTACGCCGTGATCGAGACCGCCGACCACCTGGCCGCCGTGCCCGCCGACCTGCTGCCCGGTATCCTCAAGACCGCGCGGCTGGGCTACGACGGCAAGGGCCAGCGCCGGGTGGCGACCCGGGCCGAGCTCGAAAGCGCATGGAACGATGCCGGCGGCGTGCCCTGCGTTCTCGAGAAGCTGCTGCCGCTGGATTTCGAATGCTCGGTGATCGTCGCCCGCGGCGAGGACGGGCAGATGGTCAACTTCCCGGTGCAGCTCAACCTGCACCGCGACGGCATCCTCGCCGTCACCGAGGTCCATCCGCACAACATGCCGGAGTCGACCGCACGCCGCGCCGTCGCCGCGGCCCGCTCGATCGCCGAGGGCCTGGCCTACGTCGGTGTGCTGTGCGTCGAGTTCTTCGTCCTTGGCGATGGCCGGCTGGTGGTTAACGAGATGGCGCCGCGTCCCCACAACAGCGGCCACTGGACGCTGAACGCCAGCGACGTGTCGCAGTTCGAGCTGCAGGTGCGCACCCTGGCGGGCCTGCCGCTCAATCCGCCGCGCCAGCACAGCGTGGCGATCATGCTGAACCTGCTGGGCGACCTGTGGTTCGTCGATGGCGATGGGCCGCAGGAGCCGCGCTGGGCCGACGTGCTGGCCCTGCCCGGCACCCATCTGCACCTCTACGGCAAGACCGAGGCGCGCCGCGGCCGCAAGATGGGACACCTCAACATCACCGGCGACGCGATCGAAACGGTCCGCAGCACGGCCGATTTCGCCGCCGCGCTGCTCGGCCTGCCTATTCCGCTGTCCGAATGAACGAGGCCCGCGGGATGATCAGCGATGGCAATGCGCCCGATGCCATCGACGAGGCCGCGCAGGTGCTGCGCGCCGGCGGGCTGGTCGCGTTTCCGACCGAGACCGTCTATGGGCTGGGGGCCGACGCCGGCAACGACGCCGCCGTCGCCGGCATCTTCGCCGCCAAGGGCCGGCCGAGCGACCATCCGCTAATCGTCCACGTGCCGGCCGGCGCGAAGGGCGCCGCGGCGCTGGCGCATTTCGCGCGGCCGCTGCCGCCCTTCGCCGAGAAGCTGGTGCACGCTTTCTGGCCCGGGCCGCTGACCTTGATCGTCGAGCGCCAGCCCGGGGTCGGTGCCGCGGCGGCGGGCGGCCAGGACACCATCGGGCTGCGCTGCCCGGCCCATCCGGTGGCGCAGGCGTTGCTGGCCGCCTGCGCTGAACGGGGCGTGCTGGGCGTCGCCGGGCCGAGCGCCAACCGCTTCGGCCGGGTCAGCCCGACCACCGCGCAGCACGTGCAGCAGGAGTTCGGCGACTCCCTGCTGGTGCTTGACGGCGGGCCGTGCGCGGTCGGCATCGAATCGACCATCGTCGACTGCAGCCGCGGGGCGCCGGTGCTGCTGCGGCCCGGCGCGATCACGCGGGCGCAGGTCGAGGCCGCCGGCGGAGAGCCGTTGCGCGACAAGGACACGCTCGGCGCCCCCGACCCGCGGGCCTCCGGCACGCTCGAGGCGCACTATGCGCCGAGCGCCAAGCTGCGCCTGATGGACGCCAAGGCGCTGCAGACCGGCCTCGATGTGCTCGGCGCCAATGCCGCCAACATCGCGGTCTGGTCGCGCACCGTGCTGAGCAGCCGCTCGCAGCGGGTCCTGCAGCGGCGCATGCCGGACGATGCGGCCGCGGCCGCGCAGCAGCTCTTCGCGGTGCTGCGGGCATTCGACGCCGAGGGCGTCAAGCTGATCTGGGTCGAAACGCCGCCGACCGGCCCGGAATGGGAAGGGGTGCGCGACCGCCTCTCCCGCGCCGCTGCGGCCTGACCGGCCCTGCGTCGGCCAGGGCTCAGCCTCCTGCGGTCAGCACGCCGGCGAAGAAGCCGCGCGCGGACGCGAGGCAGAAGGGCGGCACCAGCGTGCCGTGGTAGGCCTGGACCACCGCCTGCTGCTGGTCCGCGGCGGTGCCGCCGGCGTTCGCCGCGGTGTTGATCTTGGCCTGGGCGAAGCCGGCGCGCGCCGTCGAGAAGGCGTCGATGGCGGTGGTTTCCTCGAGGTCGACCACGGCCAGCGCCGACGCCGGCATGCCGCGGGCGCGGAAGTATCCGGCAGTGGCGCGGGTGCTCAGGAAGTTGATGGTCGGATCGTTGGCGCCGCCGCACATCAGCACCGGCCGCAGCGGCAGCCAGTTGCGCAGGTCGTTCGCCACCGCGGCCTTGCGGAAGCCGAGCAGCGGCTGGCAGCCTAGCGGGGAACTGGTGTTCAGCGAGGTGGAGGTCGCCGGCAGCGCGTTGCCGGGGCAGGGATTGGCCAGGATGTCATTGGCAGCCTGCCTCAGGTAGCTCTGCCGGACCAGGTTGTTGGGGGCATAGAAGACCGCCAGCGACGGATCGACCGGGCCCGGGACCGCATTCGGCGGAAAGAGCGCCAGCGGCGGCAGCTTGCCCGTCGTGTAGAGCGTGTTGATCGGCGTCAGGCTCGGCAGCAGGGTGTCGATGCCGGCGGCGTACTGCGCTTCGTAGATGTCGCCGGTGGCACTGTAGACGTTGCCGAACTGCTTCTGCCAGCTGGTCGATTGCAGCGGCGTGAACAGCGTGGCGCCGAGCGCCGGCCAGCCGCTGAAGTTGTAGTCGATCAGCAGGCTGATGGCGGAGGGCGCCGACAGCCCCGCCGATGCCGTGACCGACCTGCCGGTGGCCTGGAGCTCGCGGTGCGCCGCCAGCGCCACATAGCCGCCCTGCGAATAACCCGTGACGAACAGCGATCCCGCGTCGCTGGCATTGATCGCCGAGAAGGTCTTGCGCGCCGCAATCAGCGCGTCGACCATGTCCTTGCCCTGCTGGTCGCCGTTGAGGAAGGGGTGGTAGGTCAGCGTCGACTTGTCGTAGCCAGCGTAGTTCGGCGCCACCACGATGAAGCCCTGGGCCGCGAACATCGCGGCCACGGCCACGCCTTCGCCCGCGGCCGGCTGGCTGGTATCGGTCCAGCGCGCGATGTTGAAGTCGCGTGCCGCCGTGGTGCCGTGGGCGTACAGCACGACCGGGCGCGGTCCGTTGCACCCAGCGTCGGTGCCCGTGGGCACCATGATCGCGGCGGTCGCATTGGTGGCTTCGCCCTGGCCGCCGATGGTGCGGTATTCGAGATAGCGCAGGTCGACGCCGCACTTCGGAGTGCCGGCGATCGTCTGCAGCGTCTTGCCCTGCGGGGTGGCCTGCAGCAGGGTGGAGAAATCGGCGCTCGATAGCTGCTGCACCCGCTCGGGCGGCATCGTCACGACCGAGCCGCGTCCGGTGTCGGTGGTCGCCGGCGTGTTGAACACAAAGCCATCGCTTCCGCCACCCCCGCATCCGGCAAGGACCAGGGCAATGCCCGTCAGGGCGAGGGCGGGGAGTCTGTTCATGGAAGGCGTCTCCTGTGGTGCATTCGAATGGGGATCGATTCTGGGCAGTGCCAGCCTCCTGCGCAATCGGTATCCGCCTAAGGGGCGCAGTGTCCCGCCGCTCAGTCGTCCTCGGCCGCCCAGTCGACCAGGGCATCGAAGGCCGGGCGCGCCGCAGCCGCATTGCCGTGATTGGCGATCGCGACGACCACCCAGCGCCGCCCGCTGGTGCCATGCACGTAGCCCGCCACGCCGGCGGCGTCGCGCAGGCTGCCAGTCTTCAGGTGCGCGGCGCCGCCTGAACGCAGCGCCCGCTTGCGCAGCGTGCCGTCGACGCCCGAGGCCGGCAGCGAGGACACCAGCTCCGGCATCACGGGCGAGCGCCAGGCCAGCTGCAGCATCTTCGCGAGCGCGGCGGCGCTGATGCGCTCGTCGCGCGACAGGCCCGAACCGTTGTCGATCACCGGCTGGCCCTCGCCGGTGCCGACCCGGTCGTTCCACCACTGGCGCAGCGTGGCGCGCGAGACCTCGAGCGTGCCGTGCTTCTTCTGCTGCAGCCCGAGCGTCAGGAAGAGCTGCTGCGCCATCACGTTGTTGCTGTATTTGTTGATGTCGCGGATCACCTCGGCGAGCGGCGGCGACGTCGCCTCGAAGGCCGGCCGCAGCTCGGCCGGGACGCGGCCGTCGCGCACCTGGCCCTTGAGCCGTCCGCCCATTTCGGCCCAGAGGCCGCCGATGGCGCGGGCGGCGTAGCCGCGCGGGTCCGCATAGGCCACCGCCCAGGTCTTGTCGCCGCAGGCCGCCGGGTAGCTGCCCGCGAATCCGAGTCGCTCCGGGTCGGCGAACTCGCCGGCCAGGCTGCTGCGCCAGTCGCCGCACTCGCCGGCCGCGAGCGGCACCGTGGCCTGCATGGCAACGCCGGCCAGCGGCGGCTCGTAGCTCACCTGGGCGGTTTGCGTGCCGCGCTGGGGCGCGAAGTTCATCACCACCGACTTGAAATTGACCAGCAGCGCATCGGGCGCCGCGTTGTAGGGGCGCTGGCCTTCGCCGTCGAAGGCATTCGGATCGGCCTCGGCCACTTCGAAGGCGCTGCGGTCCAGCACGATGTCGCCGTCGATGCCCTGGATGCCCAGGCCCTGAACCCGGCGCAGCAGCAGCCACAGCCGCTCGAGCACCAGCTTGGGATCGCCCTGGCCCTTGATGTACAGGTTGCCCTCGAGTACGCCGTTTCGCACCGGACCGTCGACGTACACCGGCGTGTTCCAGGTGAAGGCCGGGCCCAGCAGGTCGAGCGCCGCGTAGGTGGTGACCAGCTTCATGATCGACGCCGGGTTGACCGGCACCTGGGACCGCCAGGCGAGCCGCGGCGGCCGCACGCCTTCGGCATCGACCACCAGCAGGGTCACGGCGTCGCGCGGCACCTTCGCGCGTTCCAGTGCGGCGTCGACTTCGTTCGGCAGCGGCTGGGCCAGGGCCGGCAGGGCGGCGGCCAGTGCGATGACCCACGCGAAGCCGCGGATTCGATGGGGAAGACGGCGCGCGGCGCGCAGGACGACGGTCATGCGCGAATTATCCCGGGCCGGCCCCAGTTCGCGGACCCGACGCAGCGCGCCGGCCGCCCACCCTGGATAATCGCCCGATGCCCGTCGCTCCCCGTTTTTCAGCCCGCACCATCGGCATCGGCGCGGCCGTCGTCACCGTTGGGGTCTGGACCGCTTTCATCGTGATCGCGCGGGCCTCCGCGGGGCGCTCGCTGACGCCTTTCGACATCACCTTTGTCCGCATCTCCGGCGCCAGCCTGGTGCTGCTGCCCTGGGGCGCCTGGCTGGTGATGCGCGCGCGGGCTGCCGGGGCGACCCAGGATTCGTTCTTCGGGCTCTCACCGCTGCCGCTGCGCCTGACCGCGCTGGCGGGCGTCTTCGGCGGCCTCGCCTACGCCCTCCTGGCCTATACCGGCTTCTTCTTCGCGCCGGCCAGCCATGCCTCGGTGCTGATGCCCGGCAGCCTGCCGTTGTGGACCACGCTGCTCGCGGCCCTGGTGCTGCGCGACCGCATCACGCCGCTGCGTGCGCTGGGGCTGGCGCTGATCGTCCTCGGCGACCTCTTCGTCGGCGGGGCCAGCCTGCTGCACGCGCTGGAAGGCGGCGGGGTCTGGAAGGGGGACCTGCTTTTCATGAGCGCGGCCTTCTCCTGGGCCTGCTACAGCATCGTGGTGCGGCGGCACGGGCTCGAGGCCGTGCGTGCCACCATCGCCATCACCGTGTTCGCCTTCGTGGCCTTCGTGCCGGCCTATGCGCTGCTGACCGCGGCCAGCCTGGTCGCGAGTCGGCTGAGCAGCGCGCCGGTCGGCGAAATCCTGTTCCAGATGGTGTTCCAGGGCGTCGGCTCGGTGGTGATCTCGGGCATTGCCTTCACGCGGATGATCCAGTACTTCGGGCCCGTGCGGTCGACGATGATCACGGCGCTGGTGCCGGGGCTGTCGGCGCTCGGCGCGGTCATCTTTCTCGGCGAGCCTCTGTACTGGAACCTGATCGCGGGGCTGCTGCTGGTGACGGCAGGCATCCTGTTCGGGGTCCAGCGCAGCCGGGCTCCCGGTGCTCGCCCGGCCCCTGCCGTGGCGGTGGCCGGTGCCGCGGGAGGGTGCATCGATGGCTAAGCTGCTGGCGTTCGACACCAGCACCGAGGCGCTGTCGATCGCGGTGCGCCGCGACGACCTGCTGCTCGAGCACAGCGGTGCCGGCGGCGCGCAGTCGTCGGCGAGCCTGATCCCGCTGATCCAGCAGTTGCTCGCGGCGGCTGGCCTGTCGCTGTCCGAACTCGATGCCATCGCCTTCGGCCGCGGGCCCGGCTCCTTTACCGGACTTCGCACCGCCTGCTCGGTGGCGCAGGGTCTGGGTTTCGGCGCCGGTGTCCGGCTGCTGCCGATCGACACCTTGCACGCCGTCGCCGAGGAAGCCCATGACCGTTTCGGCGTCACCCGCGTGGTGGCGGTGCTCGACGCGCGCATGGACCAGGTCTACGCCGCCGGCTACGACTTCACGGTCGAGGTCAGCGCCAGCGACGCCGAACTGCTGGCGCCCGAGGCCGTCGTGGTTCCGGCCGGCTGGGCATTGGCCGGCAATGCCTTTGCCGCCTACGGCGAGCGCCTGCCTCGCGCGGCCGCACGCCACGAGGTGCTGCCGACCGCCGCCGCGATGCTGCGCCTGGCGCCGGCGCTGCTGGCTGCCAGCCGCTCGGTCGCGCCGGCCGAGGCCTGGCCGCTCTATGTCCGCGACAAGGTGGCGCAGACCACCGAGGAGCGCGCTGCGCTGAAGGGGCGGACATGAGCGCCGTAATGCAGCAGCCGCGCGAGGCGCGGCTCGAACCGATCACGATCGACCGGGTTCCCGCTGTCTGCGCCATCGAGCGAAGCGCCTTCACCCATCCCTGGACGCCAGCCAACTTCATCGACTCGCTGGCCGCCGGCTACCACTGCCAGTGCCTGGTGGCCCCGACGCCGGACGATGCCGAAGCGCCGCGCGGCGCGCGGGCCCTCTGGAACAGGGTCACTTCACGCGGCACCGGCGAGACGCTGATCGGCTACTTCGTCGCCATGAAGGGCGTCGATGAAGTGCACTTGCTCAATATCACGGTGGCGCCGGCCTTCCAGCGCCAGGGCTGGGCGCCGCTGATGCTCGAGGCGCTGGCCGGCTGGTCGCGCGGCCTGCACGCGCAATGGCTCTGGCTCGAGGTGCGGGCCAGCAACCTGCGCGCGCTCGCGGTCTACGAACGCAACGGCTTCCGACGCGTGGGCATGCGCAAGGGCTACTACCCCGCGCAGGACGGCGCCCGCGAGGATGCGGTCGTGATGAGCCTGCGCCTGGACGAATCACCCAGCGCGTGGGGCGGATTGAAATGATGACCGATGCAATGAAGCTCGACGCGCGGCAGCGCGCCATGCTCGACGAAATGGGCATCAAGCTCTTCTGGTGGCGCCAGCCGGAACCGGCGGAGACGCCGGCCGCCCCTGAAGGCGTCCCTGCCGACCGGCTCGAGCCCGCGGTCGAGGTTCCGGCAGCAGAACTTCCCGCCGCTGCGCCCGCGCGGGCGGCACCGGCCGTCGCTGCGCCGGCGCCTGCCGTGCATCGGGCATCGCCTGCGCCGATGCAGGGCGCCGCCGTGCTGGCCGAGGCACCGCGGCGCCTCTGTGGCGACCCAGAGGTGTCGCAGGGTGGCTGGCTGATCGTCGCCGACATGCCGCCGGAGCTCGACGGCCGGCACGGCGATCCTTTCGAAGGCGATGCCGGCAGGCTGCTCCATGCCATGCTGAACGCGCTGCAATTGCATGGCGGCGCGCTGCCGGTGCACGTGATGCGCACGCACCGCGGCGTCGCTTCGGGCCAGGCCGGCAGTCCGCGTCCGATCGGCGAGGTACTGGCCGACAGTCTCGCGCCGCYGGCCCCGCGCGTGGTGCTGGCCATGGGGCCGCTGGCGGCGCAGAGCCTGGTGCAGAGCACCGAGCCGCTCGGCAAGCTGCGCGGCCGCGTGCTGCCGATGGACCTGCCGGACCTGCCAGACCTGCCGGCCGTGCCGGTGGTCGCCAGCTACCACCCGGCCTACCTGCTGCGCAATCCCGCCGACAAGGCCCGCGCCTGGGCCGACCTCTGCCTGGCCGCAGAACAGGTGGGACCGGCCGCCTAAAATTCGGTCCATGACCTTCCTGGACAAGCTGCGCGCCGCCGAGCGCCAAAACGGCTCGCTGCTGTGCGTCGGCCTCGACCCCGAGCCGACCAAATTCCCCGCCTCGCTCAAGGGCGACGCCAGCCGAATCTACGATTTCTGCGCCCGCATCGTCGACGCCACGGCCGATCTGGCGATCGCGTTCAAGCCTCAAATCGCCTATTTCGCCGCCCACCGGGCTGAAGGGCAGCTCGAGCAGCTCATGGAACACATGCGCCGCAATGCTCCCCATGTGCCGGTGATCCTCGACGCCAAGCGCGGCGACATCGGCTCCACCGCCGAGCAGTACGCGCGCGAGGCTTTCGAGCGCTACGGCGCCGACGCCGTGACCCTGTCGCCCTTCATGGGCTTCGATTCGGTCGAACCCTATCTGCGCCATCAGGGGAAGGGCGCCTTCCTGCTGTGCCGGACCAGCAACCCGGGCGGTGCCGACCTGCAAGGCCAGCGCCTGGCGGATGTTGAGGGCCAGCCCTTCCTGTATGAGCACGTGGCGAGGCTGGCCCAGGGGCCCTGGAACCTCAACGGCCAGCTGGGACTGGTGGTGGGCGCCACCTACCCGGCCGAGATCGAACGCGTGCGCGCCCTGGCGCCCACGGTGCCGCTGCTGATTCCCGGTGTCGGCGCCCAAGGCGGCGATGCGGTCGCCACCGTGCGCGCCGGCTGGCGCCCCGATGCGCCGATCGTGGTCAATTCGTCGCGAGCCATCTGCTACGCCTCGGCCGGTGAGGACTTCGCCGAGGCCGCCCGGCGCGAGGCCACGCGCACCCGAGACGCGCTCCAGGCCGCCAAGCCTTGATCGACACTCCGCGTCAGTCCGCAAGCCCCTCCGTGGTATCGATGTGACGGGAAAAGTCACATTTGCTCACAACTGTCGTACTAAACACTTCTCTTAATTTCCTCGGGGCCCGGGAAAAGGACGGGCATGGCAATTGCCTGATGAGGGACGGCGCGTCGGCGTCGAGGAGTGGAGTTCCATGGTGGAAGAGATCGCAATCGGTCGCGCCGAAGCGGCCGACGGGACATCGTGCGCGCAGGAAATCGTCGAAGCCTCCTCGGCCGGCGCGTCGTCCCATCGCTTGCCGCTGGCAGCGGCCCTGGCCTCGTCGGCGGCGCTGGCGGCTTGCGGCGGGGGCGGCGGCAGCAGTGGCGGCGGCCTGAGCCTGGCCGGCCTCGGCGGGTCGAGTGCGACCACCGTGCAGGCCGGTTCGCTGACCGCGCTGGCCAGCACCCCGACCGCGCAGACCTACGCCTACACGGAGGCCAAGACTGACGACGAAGCGGCGCGCTTCCTGCTGCAGTCGCAGTTCTCGGCTTCGGAAGCCGACATCGCCGCGGTGCGCAGCAAGGGCTACCTGCTCTGGCTCGGCGAGCAGGTCGACCGACCGGCCGAGCAGACCGGCCGCGACTGGATCCTGAGCAAGCCCTACAACACCGTCAACAGCGACGACATGATCTGGAACCAGCTCATGACCGCGCCCGACGCCTTCCGCAAGCGCATGGCGCTGGTGTTCACCGAGATCTTCGTGGTCTCGCGCAACGACATCGGCTCCAACTGGCCCGACCTCATGATGGCCCAGTACTGGGACATGCTGGTGGCCGGCGTCACGACCAACTTCCGCAAGCTGCTGGAGGACGTGACGCTGAATCCGGCGATGGGCTACTACCTCAACACGAAGGGCAACCAGAAGGAGAACGCCCAGGGTCGCCAGCCGGACGAGAACTATGCGCGCGAGGTGATGCAGCTGATGACCATCGGGCTCTTGCAGCTCGATGCCGACGGCGCGCCGAAGACCGGCAGCGACGGCGCGCCGCTCGACAGCTACAGCCTGGACGACGTGACCCACCTGGCGCGCGTCTTCACCGGCTACGACCTCGACATCCGCGCCGATGAGAAGAGCGGCACGCCCGGCGCCTTCACCCCGCCGGGCGCAACCTACACGGTCGAGAGCAGCGCCTGGACCTCGCGGCCGATGTCGCTCACGGCGTCGAGGCATTCTACGCTCGAAGCCAGGTTCCTCGGCGCCTCGGTGCCGGCCGGCACCGAGGGCGGCGCGGCATTGAAGATCGCGCTCGACACCTTGTTCAACCACCCGAACGTCGGCCCCTTCATCGGCAAGCAGCTGATCCAGCGGCTGGTGACCAGCAACCCGAGCCCGGCCTACGTCAAGCGTGTCTCGGATGTGTTCGCGGACAACGGCGCCGGCGTGCGGGGCGACATGAAGAGCGTCTTCGCGGCGGTGCTGCTCGACAACGAAGCCCGCAGCCCGGCCGGGCTCTCGGATCCGAACTTTGGCCGCCTGCGCGAACCGATGCTGCGCTTCACGCAGTGGGGGCGCAGCTTCGGCGCCGGCTCGACCAGCGGCAACTGGAAGATCGGCGACCTCTCGCGGCCCAACGACCAGCTGGGCCAGAGCCCGCTGCGCTCGCCGTCGGTCTTCAATTTCTTCCGACCCGGCTACGTGCCGCCGTCGACCTCGATGGCGGCCGCGAAGATGGTGGCCCCCGAGTTCCAGCTGGTCAACGAGACCAGCGTGGGCGGCTACCTGAACTTCATGCAGAACATCGTGCTGCCGAAAAGCACCGGCAAGGACGTCAATGCGGCCTATGCCGGCGAGCTGGCGCTGGTGCTCGACCCGACGGCGCTGGTGCAGCGCCTGAACCTGCTGCTGACCGGCAACCAGTTGCCCGCGGCCACCCAGGCGCTGATCGTCGGCGCCCTGGCCAACCCGGTCGTGACCGACAAGAGCACCGACGCTGTCAAGCTCAACCGCATCTACGCGGCGGTGCTGCTGGTGATGGCCTCGCCCTCCTACCTGATCCAGAAGTAAGGATCCGCGCGATGTACCTCATCGACCCGGCCGCGCACACGCGCCGTGCCTTCCTGCGCCGTTCCGGCCAGCTCGCGATGGCCGGCACCGCCCTGCCCTTCGCCCTCAACCTGGCCGCGATGGGGGAGGCGGCGGCCCAGGCCGCGTCCGGCGACGATTACAAGGCGCTGGTCTGCGTCTTCCTGTTCGGCGGCAACGACTATGCGAACACCGTCGTCACCTACGACGACCCGAGCTACAACGCCTACAGCACGATCCGCGTGCCGCAGGCCTCGGGCGGCGTCGCCATCGCCAAGGATGCGCTCGCCAACACGCGGCTGGTGCCGAGCGTGGCGCTGCCCGACGGCCGGCAGTACGCGCTGCATCCGTCGATGACGCAGCTGGCCGGCCTCTTCAACAACGAAGGCAAGGTGGCGGTGCAGCTCAACGTCGGCCCGCTGGTGGTGCCGCTGACGCGGGCCCAGTACAACAACAGCAACAAGAAGCTCTACCCGCAGCCGCCCAAGCTGTTCTCGCACAACGACCAGCAGTCGACCTGGCAGTCGTCCTCGCCCGAGGGTTCGACGATCGGCTGGGGCGGCAACATCGGCGACCTGATGCTGGCGCAGCGGCAGAACACCAATTCGCTGTTCACCTGCATCTCGGTGGCCGGCAACGCGGTCTTCCTGTCGGGCGACCAGGCGTTGCAATACCAGGTCAGCACCGGCGGCGCGGTCGGCATACGGAGCATCAAGGACAACACGACCTTCGGCTCGAGCACGGTCAAGGCGGCGATCGCGCAGCTGGCCCAGGAGTCCCGCAGCCACGCGCTCGAGAACGAATACAACAAGGTCACCAAGCGGGCGGTTGAGGCCGAGACCACGGTCACCGCGGCGATCGCGCCCGCCACCTTCGCCACCGACACCTTCGCCGGCCTCAACAGCGGGCTGGCCAACCAGCTCAAGATGGTGTCGCGGATCATCCGCGGCCGTTCCACCCTCGGCGTCAAGCGGCAGGTCTTCTTCGTCTCGATGGGCGGCTTCGACCTGCACGACAACCTGATCGCCAACCAGCCCAACCTGATGCAGCAGCTGAGCGATGCCTTGGCTGCCTTCCATCGGCAGATGGTCGCCCAGGGCATGGCCGACAAGGTCACGGCCTTCACCGCCTCGGACTTCGGCCGCACGCTGGCAAGCAACGGCGATGGCTCCGACCACGGATGGGGCGGCCATCACTTCGTCGTCGGCGGGGCGGTCAACGGTAAGAAGTTCTACGGCACGCCGCAGGTGGTCAGCATCAACAACGACGCGAAGGTGGCGGGCTACGAAGGCCACGTGGGGCAGGGCCGCCTGATCCCGAGCACCTCGGTCGACCAGTACGGCGCCACGCTGGCCAAGTGGTTCGGCGTGCCCGACGCCGACCTGCCGGGCATCCTGCCGAACCTGAAGAACTTCGGCGGCAACGTCAACGGTCTCGATTTTCCGAAGAACCTTGGATTCATGGCCTGAGCAGGTGTAATCTGCGTGGCGCCAACGCTTCGGAGACGCCCCATGATTTACCAGGGAAGCTGCCATTGCGGCCGGATCGCCTTCACCGCCGACGGCGAGATCGAGGGCGCGCTGGCCTGCAACTGCTCGATGTGCCAGCGCAAGGGCTCGCTGCTGTGGTTCATCCCGCGCACCCGGTTTACGCTGCAGACGCCCGAGGACGACAACATGGGCACCTACCTCTTCAACAAGCACGCGATCCGGCACCGCTTCTGCAAGACCTGCGGCATCCATCCCTTTGCCGAGGCAACGGATCCCAAGGGCCAGCCGACCGTGGCGGTCAACATCCGCTGCCTCGAGGGCATCGACCTCGATGCGGTACCGGTGAAGCATTTCGACGGGCGCTCGCGTTGAACGCCCCCGCGGCCGCCGGGCCGGATCCGTTCCCGATCGAGGGCGGCTGTACCTGCCGCGCGGTCGGCTATCGCATGGCCGCGCGGCCGCTGTTCGTGCATTGCTGCCATTGCCGCTGGTGTCAGCGCGAGAGCGGCTCGGCTTTCGCCCTCAACGCCATGATCGAGACCGATCGTGTCGAGCTGCTCGAAGGCGAGACTGAGCGGGTGCCGACGCCCTCGGCCAGTGGTCAGGGCCAGACCATCGTTCGCTGCCCTCGCTGCCGCGTCGCGTTGTGGAGCCACTATGCCGGTGGCGGCGAGGCGATCGCCTTCGTGCGCGTCGGCACGCTCGACGACCCCGACCTGCTGCCGCCTGACATCCACATCTTCACGATGTCGAAGCAGCCCTGGGTGCTGCTGCCGCCGGGCGCGCCGGCGGTGGCCGAGTACTACCGCCGGTCGGAGTACTGGCCGGCCGAGAGCATCGCGCGCTTCAAGGCCTTGAAGGGGTAGCGCCCAGCCGCTGCGACACCTGGTCGGCGCAGGCTCTGAGCGCGCGCGCGATCTCGCCGTCCCACCGGGTGTCGAAGATCGCCGCCGGTCCGATGGCGGTGACGGCCAGCACGATCGCGCCTGTGGCGTCGAGCACCGGTGCCGACATCGCGCTGATGCCCGGCAGGATCTCGCCCTCCGAGCGGCTCAGGCCGCGGGCCCGCACGTCGTGCAGCTGCGCCTCGAAAGACCTCCAGTCCGGTAGCGGCTGCGCCGGCAGCATGCCGCGCTGCGGCGGCGCGGCCGCGCCCTTCTGCTCCCGCTGGCGCTCCTGCTCGAGCAGCCCGTGGACTACCTTCGGGTCGAGGTAGGCGCCGAACAGCCGGCCCGAGGCCGTGTGGGTGAGCGAGAACACGGTGCCGTGCCGCATGTTGACGTGCAGCGGCGCCGGCGACTCGGCGATCCGCACGATGGTGGCGCCACGGTCGCCCCAGACCGCGATCGCCACCGTGTGGCCGATCTGCTGCGCCAGATCGGCGATTAGCGGCGTCGCGATGTGCACCGGGTTGGCCTGCTGCAGGCTGATCAAACCCAGTTGCAAGGCGAGCGGTCCGAGCAGATAGTGGCCGGTGGTGCGGTCCTGCTCGATCAGCCCGATGCGGCCGAAGCTGACCATGTAGGGATGCGCCTTGGCGGCGGACATCTCGGCCTCGCGCGCCAGATCCTTGAGCGCCATCGGCCGGCCATGGTGCACCAGCGCGCGCAGCAGTTGGCCGCCCACCTCGATGCTCTGGATGCCGCGCTGCGCGCGATCGGACTCAGCCGCCATGGTTTTCGTCATTCGTTGATACAGAAGACATTAGACATTAACTGATCATCGAATTACACTCCTTGCATTCGTTCCACGCAAATTCATTCACCTTAGACAAATTGCAGGAGACTCCGTGATGACCGAGACCAAGAAGTTCGCCAGCCAGGCCGACCTCGAAGAAAAGAAGATCACCTTCAGCCAGATTTCCGAGCACGCTTGGGCCTACACGGCCGAGGGCGACCCCAACACCGGCATCGTCATCGGCGACGACTGCGTGCTGGTGGCCGACACCCAGGCCACGCCCGCGATGGCCGCCGACGTGGTGCGCCGGATCCGCGAAGTCACCGACAAGCCGATCAAGTACGTGGTGCTCACGCACTACCACGCGGTGCGCGTGCTGGGCGCTGCCGGCTACAAGCCCGAGCACATCATCGCCAGCCAGGACACGCGCGACCTGATCGTCGAGCGCGGCGAGCAGGACAAGGCGAGCGAGATCGGCCGCTTCCCGCGCCTGTTCCAGAACGTCGAGACCGTGCCGCCCGGCATGACCTGGCCGACCATGACCTTCACCGGCAAGATGACCTTGTGGCTCGGCAAGCTCGAGGTGCAGCTGATCCAGCTCGGCCGCGGCCACACCAAGGGCGACACCGTGGTCTGGCTGCCCCAGGAGCGCACGCTGCTGTCGGGCGACCTGGTCGAGTTCGACGCCACTCCGTACGCCGGCGACGCCTACTTCCAGGACTGGCCCCAGACCCTCGACAACATCGCGGCGCTCAAGCCCAAGGCGCTGGTGCCCGGCCGCGGCGCCGCGCTGACCACCCCCGAGCAGGTCGCCAAGGGTCTGGCCGGCACGCGCGACTTCATCGCCGACGTCTACAGCAGCGTGCAGGCAGGCGTGAAGGCCGGCCGCGACCTCAACGCGGTCTACAAGGAGACCTACGCCCGGCTCAAGCCCAAGTACAGCCACTGGGTGATCTTCGACCACTGCATGCCCTTCGACGTCAGCCGCGCCTACGACGAGGCCTCGGGCCATGCCGACCCGCGCATCTGGACCGCCGAGCGCGACATTGAGATGTGGAAAACGCTCGAAGGCTGAAGCCATGCAAGGCCTCGCATCCCAAGCCCGAACGCCGGTCGACTACCAGTCGCTGCGCTTCGACTACCGGCGGCACCCCGACCAGGATGCCGCGACGCCGGTCCGCCACCCGGTGGTGGTGGTCGGCGCCGGACCCGTCGGCCTGGCGCTGGCGATCGACCTGGCGCAGCAGCAGGTGCCGGTGGTGCTGCTCGACAACGACTGCACGCTGTCGAGCGGCTCCCGCGCCATCTGCTTCGCCAAGCGCACGCTCGAGATCTTCGACCGCCTGGGCTGCGCCGACCGGATGGTCGACAAGGGCGTGTCGTGGCAGGTCGGACGGGTCTTCTTCGGCGACGAGCAGGTCTACAGCTTCGACCTGCTGCCCGAGGCCGGCCACGAGCGCCCGGCCTTCATCAACCTGCAGCAGTACTACGTTGAGGGCTACCTCGCGGAGCGCGCCGCCGAGCTGCCGCTGATCGACCTGCGCTGGAACAACAAGGTGGCCGGCATCGCGCAGGACGCCGACCAGGCGCTGCTGACCATCGAGACGCCCGACGGCGAGTACCGCCTGGCGGCCGGCTACGTGGCCGCCTGCGACGGCTCGCGCTCCAGCCTGCGGCAGCTGCTGGGCCAGGAGGCCAAGGGCCGCGTGTTCCGCGACCGCTTCCTGATCGCCGACGTGAACATGGACGCCGACCTGCCGACCGAGCGCCGTTTCTGGTTCGACCCGCCTTTCCATCCGAAGCAGAGCGTGCTGCTGCACAAGCAGGCCGACAACATGTGGCGGGTCGACTTCCAGCTCGGCTGGGACGCCGATCCGGTGGAAGAGCGCAAGCACGAGAACATCATCCCGCGGGTGCGGGCGCTGCTCGACAGCATCGGCCACCAGGGCGTGCAGTTCGACATCGGCTGGGCCAGCGTCTACACCTTCGCCTGCCAGCGCATGGAGCACTTCCGCCACGGCCGCGTGCTGTTCGCGGGCGACTCCGCGCACGGCGTGTCGCCCTTCGGCGCACGCGGCGCCAACTCCGGCGTGCAGGATGCCGACAACCTGGCCTGGAAGCTGGCGGCGGTGCACAAGGGCGAGGCGTCCGAGGCGCTGCTCGACAGCTACGCCAGCGAGCGCGAGTATGCGGCCGACGAGAACATCCGCAACTCGACCCGCGCCACCGACTTCATCACGCCGAAGAGCGAGGTCAGCCGGCTGTTCCGCGATGCGGTGCTGGAGCTGTCGAAGCGCCATGCCTTCGCGCGGGCGCTGGTCAACAG
>NZ_JBFUIU010000001.1:0-76503 GCF_056401695.1 Variovorax sp. P4_D9 | reverse complement strand
CAAGTGAGTAGAAAAGGACCTCAATCACCAGCGTCCAGGCAACACCCAGGACCACGTTCTGCGGCACCCCGAAGTAGTTCAGCAGCGTCATGCCCCACAGGACTTCGGGCCACCCTCCCGCGACGGGCTCTCCGGAAAACGGAGCAAGTATCACTGCCAGAAGAATGGCCCCAGCCAGCGGCGGATAAATCCGAAGGAGGCGACGAATCGTGAACTGGCCGCTCGATTCGCGTTGCGCCACATGCGTGATTACATAGCCGCTTATCAGAAAAAAAGGTTCGTCAGAAGAATTTGTGGGCGAGTTTAGGCTCGGGGAGCTTGCCGAGCACGTGATACAGAGAGAGTTCGGCGATGCGGAAGGTCCGATAGCCGTACGCTTTTCTCATGGTGACTTTGGCCTTGTTGTTCAGTCCCTCGATGACGCCGCTGGAAAACTGCTTTTTGGCGCGAAAGTAGTTGAGCAACAACTCCCGGTGGGCGCGAACCGTGCGGGCAAACTTCTTCACCGGATCGATGCGTGATCGCATCGCGCGGGTACACCAGCGATCGAGGTACTTGGCGGCCCAGGTCGCACTGTCGTAGTCCCAGAACTGCTGGAACTCCTCCTTGAGCAGATAGGCACGTGCGCTTTTCAGGTTGTAGCCCAGTAATTCGCGCAGGCTCATGCGCTGCTGGTCGGTCAGGTTCTCGGGGCGCTTGAGCAAACACCAGCGCTTCTTCTTGAGCACGGGCTCGTAGCCCTCGCGCGCCATGCGACGTGCTTCGGCGGCACGTACGTCGTCCAGCGCCAGGTTGAGCTTGGCCACCACGTGGAAGCGGTCCAGGATGTTGAGCGCTGCGGTGCAGTACTTGGCAATGAGGTCGAGGTAGGGCGGCCACATGTCCGAGCAGACGAACTCGATCTTGGCGGCCAGTTCCTGGCCGATCAGTTCGAAGAACTGCTCGAAGCTCTGCTTCGTACGTTCCTTGCCGACCCACAGCAGCCGCACGCAATCGGCCTCGATCTGGTAGACCAGCGTCAGGTAGTCGTGGCCTCGCCCCCACTGGATCTCGTCTACCCCGATGGCCCGCACCGAGCCGAGTTCGCGGTGCTCGAGCCCCCACTGCACAACGTACTCCACCGCCTGGCAGACCTGATCCCAGGTGGTGCGAAAGCTCAGCGCAGTCTCGCTCCACGACAGCTTGCGCGCCCAATGGGCCAGGTGCAGCATGTAGGCTCGCGTCAAGGTGTGCTTGCCGATGCCCCAAGGCACCTGTTCGACCTTCACGCCGCACTGGTGACACTGCACGCGCCTCATGCAATACAGTAGCTGCACGGCATAACCCCAGATCGGGATGAACTCGAAGCGCCGCACGGGCAGTACGTCATATCCGGCCGCGCAGCGGCCGCAGCACGAGCAGCGCGCCCGGGAGCCTCGACGCGGGCGCACGTCAATCTCGATGGTGTTGGTGGTTTCGATCAGTCGCACTGCCGCGTAGACGAAACCTGGAAAGTGGTGACAGGCATTGAGCAAGCGGGTCAGCAGCATGGTCAACCCCCGTGGCAGCGTGGACGGTGCATCCATTGTTACGCCGCATGACGCGCAGCGGCTGCGCCAGGCATGCCCGGATCTGGACAATTGGCCGAACTCGTGGAGCTACGACCAGCCGGACCTCGCAGTCGGCCAGCGGATCATCGAGGTGCTCACCCCATTCCTGCTCGACCTGTTGGATCAGGGACTGGCGCGCAAGACCGTGAGACGGCACCGCGACAATCTCTGGATGCTCGGCGGCGAGCTCGTGCGGCGCCGCTACGAAGATAACGAGCTTGCCCGAATGGACGTCTTCGACGCCCTCCAGCAACTCGTCCAAGACGACGGAGGTCCCTTCATGGGCTCACGCATCAGTGAAGCAGAACAGGACTCACTGGACGCTACGTGTAGAAAGCTGTGTCGGTTCCTGAGCGCGTCGTCTGGCAAAGTAGGCATGCGAAAAAGCACCCACAAATAGTCCCAACGAACCTCTTTTCCAAGGGCGCGTGGGGAACCTGGGTGGCCGTGATCGTCGCGATCTTCAGCTACCTGAGCATCGAGATGATCGCGGTCGCGGCATGCGAGGCCAAGGAGCCCGAGAAGGCCGTGATCAGCGCGTTCCGCAGCGTCATGGTGCGGCTGGTCGTGTTCTACCTGCTGACCCTGGCGCTGATGCTGGCCATCGTCCCCTGGAACGAGGCGAGCAACGGCAAGAGCCCGTTCGTGCAGGCGATGGAGGCAGTGCGCATCCCGGGAGCCGCCCACATCATCAACTTCGTCGTGCTCATTGCGGCCCTGTCGGCCATGAACAGCCAACTCTACATCACGACGCGGATGATGTTCAGCCTGTCGCGCGGCGCTATGCCTCGCCGCGGCTGGGCGCGCTCAACGCCCAGGGCCTGCCGGTGAACGCGCTCGGCCTCTCGTGCCTCGGCATCGCGGTCGCGGGCGCGCTCAGCGTGGTCTACAAGGAGGCCTCGTTCACGCTGATGATGGCGGTCTCTCGATGTTCGGTGCGCTGTTCACCTGGATGATGATCTTCGTCACGCACTTCTGCTTCCGCCGCCGCTGGACGAAAGACGGCAATCCCCGCGTGGCCTTCCGGATCTGGGGCTTTCCGTATCCCACGCTGCTCAGTGCCGGGCTGATGCTGGCGATCATGGTGACCACGCTGTTCACTGCCGAGTTCAAGGCCAAGATGTGGACCGGCGTTCCCTTCCTGCTGCTGCTCTCGGCGGTCTACTGGTTCTTCTACCGTGGCGGCGCCGAAGACGACAAGCCGGCGACGCTGCGCGCCACCGCTTCGGCGACCTTGATGCCGTCGACCCCCGCCGAAAGAATCCCGCCGGCGTAGCTCGCGCCTTCGCCGGCCGGGTACAGGCCGCGCACGTTGAGGCTCTGGAAGTCTTCGCCGCGCGTCATGCGGATCGGCGACGAGGTCCGGGTCTCGACGCCGGTCAGCACCGCGTCGTGCAGGTCGAAGCCCTTGATCTTGCGTCCGAAGGCCGGGAAGGCCTCGCGCATGGCCTCGATCGCATAGGCCGGCAGCGCAGCGCGCAGGTCGCCCGGCGTCACGCCCGGCCGGTACGAAGGCAGCACGCTGCCGAGCGCGGTCGAGGGCCGGTCCGCGATGAAGTCGCCGACCAGCTGGCCCGGTGCGCGGTAGTCGCCGCCGCCGAGCACGAAGGCCTTCGATTCCAGCGAGCGCTGCAGTTCGATGCCGGCCAGCGCCGAGCCGGTGCGGCCTTCTTCCCAGCCCGGGAAGTCGCGCGGCTCGATGCCCACCACGATGCCCGCGTTGGCATTGCGCTCGTTGCGCGAGTACTGGCTCATGCCGTTGGTCACGACCCGGCCCGGCTCGCTGGTCGCGGCCACCACGGTGCCGCCCGGGCACATGCAGAAGCTGTAGACCGAACGGCCGTTGCTCGCGTGGTGCACCAGCTTGTAGTCGGCCGCACCGAGCAGCGGGTGGCCGGCATGCCGGCCCCATCGCGCGCGATCGATCAGCCCCTGCGGATGTTCGACCCGGAAGCCGATCGAGAAGGGCTTGGCCTCGATGTGCACGCCGCGCGCGTGCAGCATCTCAAAGCTGTCGCGCGCGCTGTGGCCGAGCGCCATCACCACGTGGTCGGCGCGCAGTTCGTGGGTCTCGCCGGTGCGCTGGTCGCGCACGACGAGGCCGCGCAGCGCCTTGCCGTCCGGCCCGTCCTCGAGCAGCACGTCGGTCACGCGCTGCTCGAAGCGGATCTCGCCGCCGAGCTGGACGATCTGCTCGCGCATGTTCTCGACCACCTTGACCAGCTTGAAGGTGCCGATGTGCGGGTGCGCGACGTAGAGGATCTCGGGCGGCGCGCCGGCCTTGACGAGCTCTTCCATCACCTTGCGGCCGAGGAAGCGCGGGTCCTTGATCTGGCTGTAGAGCTTGCCGTCGGAGAAGGTGCCGGCGCCGCCCTCGCCGAACTGCACGTTCGACTCCGGGTTCAGCACGCTCTTGCGCCACAGGCCCCAGGTGTCCTTGGTGCGCTGGCGCACGGTCTTGCCGCGCTCCAGCACGATCGGCTTGAAGCCCATCTGCGCCAGCATCAGCGCGCAGAAGATGCCGCAGGGCCCGAAGCCCACGACCACGGGGCGCAGCGGCAGCACGGCCGGCGCCTGCACCGGCGGCTGCCAGGCCATGTCGGGCGTCGGGCTGATGCGCGGGTTCTCGGCGAACTTGGCCAGCAGGCGGGCTTCGAGCGCCGGGTCCGCGAACGCGACGTCGACGATGTAGACCTGCAGCAACTCGGCCTTGCGGGCGTCGAAGCTGCGCTTGAAGACCTGGTGCCCGGCCATGGCCTCGAGGGCGATGCCGAGGGTGGCGGCGATGGCCTGGGGCAGGGCCGCCTCGTCGTGCGCGAGGGGGAGTTTGATTTCGGAGATTCTCAGCATGTCGTGGGCTTGTGTTTATCAAGCAGGGACGCCGATTATCGCAACGCCGCCCGGGCCCCCGCCGAGCGGCGCTCAAGCCGGCAGGAAGCCGTCGACCGACAGGTAGCGCTCGCCGGTGTCGTAGTTGAAGCCGAGCACGACGGCGTTGACCGGCAGCGAGGGTAGTTTCTGCGCGATCGCGGCCAGAGTCGCGCCCGACGAGATGCCGACCAGCATGCCTTCCTCGCGCGCGCAGCGTCGCGCCATCTCGCGCGCCGGCTCGGCGTCGACCTGCAGCACGCCGTCGAGCAGCGCGGTGTCGAGGTTCTTCGGGATGAAGCCGGCGCCGATGCCCTGGATCGGATGCGGCGAGGGCTGGCCGCCGGAGATCACCGGCGAGGCCACCGGCTCGACCGCGAAGATCTTCAGCTTCGGCCACTTCTTCTTGAGCACCCGGGCGCAGCCCGTGATGTGGCCGCCGGTGCCGACACCGGTGATCAGCACGTCGACGCCGTCGGGGAAATCAGCAGCGATCTCCTCGGCCGTGGTGCGCTCGTGCACCTCGATGTTGGCCGGATTGTCGAACTGCTGCGGCATCCAGGCGCCGGGCGTGCCGGCGACGATCTCCTCGGCGCGCGCGATCGAGCCCTTCATGCCCTTCTCGCGCGGCGTCAGGTCGAAGGTGGCGCCATAGGCCAGCATCAGCCGGCGGCGCTCGACCGACATGCTGTCCGGCATTACCAGCACCAACTTGTAGCCCTTGACGGCGGCCACCATCGCCAGGCCGATGCCGGTGTTGCCCGAGGTCGGCTCGACGATGGTGCCGCCGGGCTTCAGCGCGCCCGAGCGCTCGGCGTCCTCGACCATCGAGAGGGCGATGCGGTCCTTGATCGAGCCGCCGGGGTTGGCGCGCTCGCACTTGATCCAGACCTGCTGCGTCGCGTGGCCGAACAGGCGCTGGATGCGAACGTGGGGCGTCTGGCCGATGGTCTGCAGGATGGTGTCGGCTTTCATGCGTTCTCCTTGGGGGCGGGCCCTGGCTGAAAAAATGGATCGGCCATTGTGGCGATAATCCACCGGTGAAGCACGCTGGACCGCCGCTGGTGCAAGTCTCGAAAGAGCGCACTGGAGGAACGTCCGGACTGCACAGGACAGCGCAGGAGCTAACGGCTCCCCACCGCGAGGTGAGGATCAGAGCAACAGAGACGAGTCGGCCCGGGGCAACCCGGGCCGGGTGAAACGGGCAATCTCTGCGCGCAGCAACACCAAGTAGGCCAGCGTCGATGTGGTTCCGCAGAGCTGGCGGGTAGGTGGCATCGAGCCGTTTGGTGACAAACGGCCCAGAGTAATGGCGGTCACGCTGGGGTCTCGCAAGAGACTTCAGTGCACAGAATCCGGCTTACAGGCGTGCTTCACACTTTTCTGATTAGTTGAGGACGAGCAAAAACTGCTGCGCAGTTTCTTGGTCGTCCCGCAATGTCTCAGAAGCGCTCGTTCGGCGTCAGGTAGCGCCACTGGCTCGGCAGCAGCCCCGACAGCGGCACGCGGCCGATGCGGATGCGCTTCATCGCCAGGATCTGCAGGCCGGCGTCGTCGCAGATGTGGGCGATCTGGCCCGGGCGGGTGCCCTTCAGCGCAAAGCGCAAGCCGGTGTGGCCCTCGGCCTGCTGGCCGATGCTGACGCGGGCCGGCGAGCGCTCCAGCCGGGCGAGCGTTTCGGGCCCGACCGGGCCGGCGACGTCGACCATCACCTCGTGCTCGAGGATGCCGGCGTCTTCCTGCAGCTTGCGTTCGATCCGGAATTCCTGCGTGAAGACCACCAGGCCGCTGGCGCCGGTCTCGAGCGGGGTCATGCAGCGCTGGGCCGCCACGTGGCGCGGCAGGAAGCGCAGGCCGGCTCGCTCGGGCTCGTGGTGATTGGCCGCCACCAGCAGCCGGTGCGACGCCTCGGTCGCCATGCCGGCCGGCTTGTGCAGCAGCAGCGTGACCGGCACCACGGGCTCGGGCCGGGCGCCGGATTCGATCTCGACCTGCTGATGCGCATGCACGCGCGCCTGCGGGACCAGCGCCGGCATGCCGTCGACGCGCACCGCGCCGTTCTCGATTAGCAGTTCGGCCTCGCGCCGCGAACAGCCTGCCATTGCGGCGACCCGCTTGGCCAACCGGATGCCTTCGTCGTCGGCATCCTTCATGGCTTGGCCGCCTGCCGGATGCGCTCGACATGCGCCGCCAGCGAGCGCGCGGCCACGGGCCACATGCGCTCGGGCACGTCGTCGTAGGCCAGTGGCAGCCACTCCTCGGGCGTTCCCTTCGGCAGCTGGCGCATCACAGCGGCGATCTTCGCCTCGCGCTTCAGGCGGTGCGCCTTCAGGTGGGCGATGGCGGCCCGCGCCTCGCCGATCACGTAGCCGTGCGCCGGCAGGATGAAGCCGACGCCGCCCGCGGCGCAGGCCGCATCGAGCTTGTCGAGCGAGTCGAGGTAGGCGTTCATGTTGCCGTCCGGCGGATCGACCACGGTGGTGCTGCCGTTCAGGATGTGGTCGCCAGAGAACAGCAGTCCGTCTTCTTCGAGCAGCAGGCACAGGTGGTTGGCCGCGTGGCCGGGCGTGTGGATCGCGCGCAGCGTGTGGGCCGGCACACGGGTCTCGCCGGCGTCGCTGATCGCCGGCGCGGTCAGCACCAGGCGCTCGCCGTCCTGCAGCACCTGGTCGGGCGTGAAGCGGGCATTCGAGCGCGCCGTCGGCGCCGAGGCCAGCCCGAGGATCGGCGGCTGCGTCTTGCACAGCTTCTGCAGCGGCAGGGCGCCGGGCGAATGGTCGGCGTGCGAG
Organism: Variovorax sp. P4_D9; assembly: GCF_056401695.1. Taxonomy (NCBI): domain Bacteria; kingdom Pseudomonadati; phylum Pseudomonadota; class Betaproteobacteria; order Burkholderiales; family Comamonadaceae; genus Variovorax; species Variovorax sp. P4_D9. Next base: position 69,257 of record NZ_JBFUIU010000001.1, on the reverse strand, counting down.
TGGGTGCAGACGATCATCCGGATGTCGCCCTGGGTCGCGCGCCACAGTCGGCCGATGTGTTCGAAGTCGTTCGGGCCCGGGTCGATCACGACATAGCCGCCGTCGGCGTCGCCGACGATGTAGCTGTTGGTGCCGGGACCGGTCATTGCGCTCGGGTTCGGCGCGGTCAGGCGCTGCACGTTCTTCAGCAGCGGCACGGCGTGCTCGTTCTGCCAGTCGAGCGCATGGACGATCTGGCCGTCGGGGCTGACCATGGCCAGCTCGCCGAAGGGCGATTCGTGTTCCATGTAGCGGGCCTCCTTGCCAGCCAGCCAGCCCGCGCGCGGACAGCTCGTCCACAGCGGGCCTTCGCCGGCCGCGCGCTGGGCGCAGGCATCGAGCACCGCATCGACCGTCGGATAGGCGACCATGCGTTCCAGCGTGCGCACGGTCGGGAAGATCATGAAGAAACTGCCAGCCGCGTGGCGCGCCAGCGCGTCGGCAGGCCGCACCCAGCAGGGCTCGAACTGTTCGGTCTCGTCGGCAGTCGGCGTCTGGCCTTTGGGCATGCGCGCCACCAGGAAGGGCACGTCGAAGCGCTTCGGCAGGTCGCGGTCGGTGATCCAGTGCGCGAAGGTGAAGATCTTGTCGGTCGACAGCCGCAGGCCGCGTTCGGCGCACTGGTCGGCGAACGCCACCGTGGTGCCGGCGGTGCTGCGGTCCATCGCGGCGACCTCCTCGGCGCTCACGGGCCGGCCGTCGGCGTGATGGGCCAGCAGCACGCCGAGTTCCTCGAAGCTCTCACGCACGGCGGCGATGGCCTGCGTGAGCTGCAGCCGGCTCTGGGTGCGGCGGCGGGTGGCGATGGCGCGCGCCGTGCTGTCGCCCTCGTCGATGCGGCCGCCCGGGAAGACGTAGGCGCCGGGCGCGAAGCTGGCGTTCGCGGAGCGCCGCGTCATCAGCACTTCGATGCCTTCGGGCGTGTCGCGCAACAGCAGCACGGTGGCGGCGGGGCGGACCGGCGCCGGCTCGCGCTGCGGATGAAGAAGTTGGGTGGGGCGTACCATGGGTCGCGATTATCGGGAGATCGCGCCGGCCGCGTGCGGCAGTTGCCGTGTGACAGCGTCGCGAGTGGTCCCTAGAATGAACAGATGGGGTCCGCCACGACATGGCTGATGGCACTGGTCCTCCTCGCCCATGCGGTGGGAGCGGCTGGCGCCCAAGCCGTGCCTGCCGCCGCACCCGCGTCCAATTCCGCCGGCACCGTGGTCCTGATGGAGCTCGACGGCGCCATCGGCCCCGCCGCGGTCGACCATGTGCGGCGCGGCCTTCGGCTGGCGGTCCGCGAACGGGCCCGGCTGCTCGTGATCCAGCTCGACACGCCCGGCGGGCTCGACAGCGCGATGCGGGAGATCGTCAAGGACATCCTGGCCTCGCCGATCCCGGTGGCAACCTTCGTGGCGCCCGACGGCGCCCGTGCCGCCAGCGCCGGCACCTACATCCTCTATGCCAGCCAGATCGCCGCCATGGCACCGGCCAGCAACCTGGGCGCCGCCACGCCGGTGGCGATCGGGGCGCCGACGCCGGCAGCGCCCGACGCGATGACCGCCAAGCGTCTGGCCGATGCCTCGGCCTATCTCCGCAGCCTGGCGCAGCTGCGCGGGCGCAACGCCGAATGGGGCGAGCTGGCGGTGCGCGAATCGGCCAGCCTGTCGGCATCCGAAGCGCTGCAGAAGAACGTCATCACGCTGATCGCACAGGATGTGGCCGACCTGCTGCGGCAGGTCGACGGCCGCGAGGTGCGAACCGCGCTCGGCACGCTGCGGCTGTCGACGCAGCATGCGCAGGTGCTGGTGTTCGATGCCGACTGGCGCAGCCGGCTGCTGTCGGTGATCACCGAACCGAGCCTGGCCCTGGTGCTGATGATGCTGGGCATCTACGGCCTGCTGTTCGAGTTCTCCAACCCGGGCTTCGTGCTGCCCGGCGTGGTCGGCGCGATCTGCCTCATGCTGGCGCTCTTCGGCCTGCAGATGCTGCCGGTCAACTATGCCGGGCTGGGGCTGATCTTCCTCGGCGTGGCCTTCCTCGTCGCCGAGGCCTTCCTGCCGAGTTTCGGCGCGCTCGGGATCGGCGGCGTCATTGCCTTCTCGATCGGCGCCGTGCTGCTGATCGACAACGACATCCCGGGCTTCGGCGTGCCGCTGTGGCTGGTGGCCCTTCTGGCGGTGGCCTCGGCGGCCTTCATCCTGCTGGTCGCGGGCATCGCCGCGAAGACCCGGCGGCGGCCGCCGGTGCTCGGCGTCGCGACGCTGGTCGGCGCCACCGGCGAATTGATCGAGTTCGCCGATGGCGAGGGCTGGGCCCAGATCCAGGGCGACTACTGGAAGGTCCGCGGCGCGGACGGCCTGCGGGCGGGCCGCCGCATCCGCGTGACGCGCGTGCAGGGCCTGGCCCTGCAGGTGGCGGAGGACAACACGGAGGGCCCCGCGCGGGCTTGAGACATGTTCTTCAATTTCAATTTGGTGCTGTCCGCGCTCCTGGTGCTGCTGCTGGCGATGCTGGCGGTGGCGTCGCTGCGCATCCTGCGCGAATACGAGCGCGGCGTGGTGTTCCAGCTCGGCCGCTTCTGGAAGGTCAAGGGGCCGGGGCTGGTGATCCTGGTCCCCGGCGTGCAGCAGATGGTGCGGGTGGGCCTGCGCGTGATGGTGCTGGACGTCCCGAGCCAGGACGTCATCACGCGCGACAACGTCTCGGTCAAGGTCAACGCGGTCCTCTATTTCCGGGTCGTCGATCCCGAGAAGGCGGTGATCCAGGTCGAGAAGTACTTCGAGGCCACCAGCCAGCTCGCGCAGACGACGCTGCGCGCGGTGCTCGGCAAGCACGAGCTCGACGACCTGCTGGCCGAGCGCGAGCGGCTCAACCTCGACATCCAGAAGATCCTGGCGGCCCAGACCGATCAATGGGGCATCAAGGTGACCAATGTCGAGATCAAGCATGTCGACCTCAACGACAACATGGTGCGAGCGATCGCCCGGCAGGCCGAGGCCGAGCGCGAGCGGCGGGCCAAGGTGATCCACGCCGAAGGCGAGCTGCAGGCCGCGGCCAAGCTGGCCGAGGCGGCCGAGATCCTGGGCCGCCATCCGCAGGCGCTGCAGCTTCGCTACCTCGAGACCCTGACGGTGATCGGCGCCGACAAGAACTCGACCATCGTGTTTCCGCTGCCGCTGGAACTGCTCGGGGCGCTGCTGCATCGGCTGGAGACGCATCCGCGGGCACCGGACGGCTGACGCCGGAGGGCTCCGAGCCGCCTTGTCCGGGGGGGCGGCGGGCCGTGGCAAGATCATTCGGTCACCACTGCCCGGGCCCTCGCCATGCTCATCAACTGCGTCGTCTACGAAGACGGTTCCAAGCTCGCCGACATCCCGGTCTCCGAGATCAGCAGCTACCTGTCACGGCCGGGCTGCTTCGTGTGGGTGGCGCTGCACGAGGCCACGCTCGCGGAGCTTGCCGAACTGCAGCGCGAGTTCGGCCTGCACCCGCTGGCGGTCGAGGATGCCCAGCATGGCCACCAGCGGCCGAAGGTCGAGGAATACGCCGATTCGCTGTTCGCGGTGATGCATCTGCTGGAACCCGGCGGGCCGGGCGGGGCCGAATCGGAGGTCGGCGAGGTCGACGTCTTCGTCGGCCGAAATTACGTCGTCTCGGTGCGCAGCCGCAGCCAGCACGGATTCGTCGAGGTCCGCGAGCGCTGCGAGCGCGAACCCGAACTGCTGCGGCAGGGACCGGGCTTCGTGCTGTACGCGCTGATGGACGCGGTGGTCGACCGCTACTTCCCGGTGATCGACGCGCTCGAGGTCGAGCTCGAGACCATCGAGATGCGGATCTTCACCAAGGGGGCCGCCCGCGAAAGCATCCAGCGCCTGTACGACCTGAAGCGGCGGCTCACGGTGCTCAAACACGCGGTCGCGCCGCTGCTGGAAGGTGCCGGCAAGCTGCATGGCGGCCGGGTGCCGCAGCTGTGCGCCGGGTCGCAGGAGTATTTTCGCGACGTGGTCGACCACCTGGACCGCATCAATGCATCGGTCGATGCCAGCCGGGACACCATCGGCACGGCCATCAGCGTCAACCTCTCGATGGTCACGATCGAGGATGGCGAAGTCACCAAGCGGCTGGCCGCGTGGGCCGCGATCTTCGCCGTCTGCACCGCGTTCGCCGGCATCTGGGGCATGAACTTTCAGCACATGCCCGAGCTGCAGTGGCGCTTCGGCTATCCGGCTGCCCTGCTCCTGATCGCGGCGATCTCGGGCTATCTCTACCACCGCTTCCGCCGCGCCGGCTGGGTTTGAAGCCGAGGCGCTCAGCGCGGCGCTGCCGGCACGAACACCAGCCGTCCGTCGGGCCCGCGCTGGCAGCGGCCGTCGACGATTTCGCCGCGGCGCCCGGTCAACTGCAGCCCGCTGCCCTCGGGCCGGCCTTCGCAGGCCGAGCTGAATTCGGGCGGCGGCGGCCGGCCTTCGTGCGGATGGGGTGGCGGCGGGGGCGGCATCACGCAGCCCTGCAGCAGGGCGGCCAGGGCCAGCAGGGCTGCGGTGGGGATCGTCTCGTTGTTCGGCATGCCGGCGATGGTGGCAGCCGATTTGAGAGGAACGTGGGAGCGCGCGTCAGGCTTCCGGCTCCTCGAATGCGAAGCCGACGCCGTACACCGAGCGGATGGTGTCGTAGGCCGGCGCCGCGGCGGCCAGCTTGCGGCGTAGGTTCTTGATGTGGCTGTCGATCGCGCGCTCGGTCACGTCGGCCGTGTCCTCGTAGGCCAGGTCCAGCAGCTGCGCACGCGAGAAGATTCGCCCCGGCTGCCGCGAAAGCGCCTGGAGCAGGCGGAACTCGAGCCGAGTCAGGTTGAGCGCGACACCGTCGAAGCTGGCGCGCCACTGCGTGTCGTCGAGCTGCAGGCGCCGGGCCGCCGAGGTCGTCGCACCGGCGCCCGCGCTGCGGCGCAGGACGGCGCGCACCCGCGCCACGACTTCGCGCGGCGAGAAGGGCTTGCAGATGTAGTCGTCGGCACCGAACTCCAGGCCGAGCAGGCGGTCGACCTCCTCGATGCGCGCGGTGAGCATGATCACCGGCTGGTTGCTTTTCAGGCGGGCGCGCCGCAGCACCTCCATGCCATCCAGCCGCGGCAGCATGATGTCGAGCAGCGTGAGATCGGGCGGCTCTTGCAGCATCCGCTCGAGCGCGCGCTCGCCATCGGCGACCCGCTCGGCTTGGTAGCCGGCGTGCTGCAGGTAGTCGACCAGCACCGACGCGATGTCGTCCTCGTCCTCGACGACCAGGATTCGATTCATAGGAAGCTCCTCATGGCAACGGCTCGGTGTGCGTCAGTGGCAGCGTCAGCACGATACGCAAGCCCCCCAGCGGCGAGGCCGCTGCCTCCATGGTGCCGCCGTGCGCCTCGACCGTCGCGCGGCAGATCGCCAGCCCGAGTCCGGAGCCGCCCAGGGCCCGGTTGCGAGAGGCTTCGCCGCGGAACAGCCGCTCGAACAGCCGCGGCAGCTCGGCGGCCGCGACGCCGGGCGCGCTGTCGTCGAATCGAAGCTCCAGCCGCTCGCCGTCCGCCGGGCCCTCGATGCGCGCGCTGATGCAGAGGCGGCCGCCGGTGTCGGTGTAGCACAGCGTGTTTTCGAGCAGGTTCATGAAGACCAGGTGCAGGCGGCGCGGATCGCCCCGCAGCGCGGGCCGTCGCCGAGCCGACAACTGTTCCAGCTCGGTGGCATCGATGGCGATGCCTCGCTGCGCGAAGCGCTCGCGCGTCAGGGCCAGCGCCTCCTCGAGCAGGGCCAGCGGGTCGGTCGCGACGAGGGGTGCCGGGGCGTCGGCGCGCTCGTGCATGCTGCTGCGCAGGTCGTCGACCAGCTGGCTCAGGCGCATCACCTGGCGGTGCAGGCGCAGCGCGGTCTTGTCGTCGAAGCGGCGCACACCGTCCTGCAACGCCTCGATCTCGGCCCGCATCGCGGCCAGCGGCGTTCGCAGCTCGTGGGCGACGTCGGCCAGCCAGGCCCGGCGCGAGGACTCGATGCCGTCGAGGCGTTCGGCCATGCCGTTGAAGGTGCGGCCGAGCAAGGCCAGCTCGTCCTGTCCGCGCACCGGCACGCGGGCGTCCAGGCGACCTTGCGCGATGCGTTCGGCGCCCTGCGTCAGTGCCTCGATCGGGGCGAACCAGCGCCGCGCCAGCAGCCACGAAAGTAGCAGCGCGATCGCCAGGCCCGCGATGCCGGTCCAGACCACAAAGCCAGATTGGCGGGCGACGAAGGCGCGGTCGGCCTCGGTCTCGAGGCCTTCGAGCGGCGCCAGCAGCAGCACGCCGATGACGTGATCGCCGTCGCGCAAGGGCAGCCGGGCCGCAGTGGCGGGGTCGACCCGGGCGCCGGCGATCCAGTGGTCGGCGGCGTCGACCAGACCGAGCCGCTGGTAGACCGAGTCCGGCCGGTTGCGAGGGTCCCGCATCGGGCCCGGCGGCGGCAGCGGCAGAGTCGGGCGCGGCGGCAGCAGCTCGGGCGGCGATGGCCGCGGGCCGCCCGGGTTGGCGAAGGGCGGGCTGTCCTGCCATGGCGGCGGGCGGAAGTCTTCGGGCGGCCAGGACGGGATGGTGCGCATGCCGCCGCCCTCGGGGCCGGGGGGCGGCATCTTGCTGTGAGGCGGGCCCTGGCCCCGGAAGGGCTCCATCTGCAGGCGGAACCAGGCCTCCTCGTCGTTGCGCAAGGCGTCCCAGCTGCCCTCGGCGGCGTGGTTCTTCTTCAGGATTTCGGCGAACCAGTCCATGCGCCGGAGCTCCACCTCGGCCACGTAAGGGCCGAGTCCGCGCTGCAGGCCGAGCCACGAGAAGCCCGTGAAGATCAGCAGCAGCGCTAGCAGCAGCACGGCGAGCGCGAGGAATATCTTTCGGAAGAGCGTCAGTCGAGGCATGGCGGAGAAGGGCGAGCCGCATTTTGCGGCATGGCCCAGGGTCAACAGACCCTAGACGGCGATCGAGATCGCGATGTTGGCGCTGTAGCCGTTGGTCGCGTCGCCGCTGAAGTCCACCATCTCGAGGGAAGTGCCGTCGCTGAAGACGTTGTCGGTGGCGAAGCTGATCGCATTGAGATTGGCGACGCTCTGCGAATAGCCTGCCGTGCTGCCATAGATGGTGCGCAGGGTGTCGGTCGGAAAGGCGAGCTGCGTGGTCCTGAGCTTGCTGCCGGCCGATGTGGCCGTCGACAGGCTGCGGTAGATCTCCAGGTGCATGTGAGGCATGCGGCCGGCATAGCAGCCGGGCACCACCGTGAGGAAGCGCACGCTGCCGTTGGCGTCGGTTTCCTGCACGCCCCGCAGGTGGTTGTCGGCCAGGCTCTGCGTGGTGTAGACGGAATAGGTGCCTTCGCGGGTGCAGTGCCACAGGTAGATCGCATAGCCCGCCAGCGGCGCGCACTCCGACTGCGTGTTGGTCAGCGTGATCGAGAGGGTCAGCGGAGCGCCCGCCACCTGGGCGCTGCTTCCGATGTTGGTGCGGATGTCCGAACGCACGATGCCGGCGAGTGCCAGCACGTTGTAGTTGTTGTTGCTGGCCGTCGAGCCATCCGCGGGGTAGGGGCCGGCTGTTTCTTCGGGCACCACCTGGCAGCTGCTGCTGGCGGAGGTCGTGGCTGCCGTCGTGTCGGCCGCCGTGGCGCTGTTGGTGGCAGTGGTGGCAGTGGTGGCGCTCGTCGCCTGGGCCGTCGACAGCGTCGACGCGCTGGTTGTGCCGGCAGAGCCTCCGCCGCCGCATCCGGCCAGCGTCAGCAGGCCCAGCGAGCCGAGTGCGCCGAGCGCCTGACGGCGGCCGGGTGCGGGCATCGGGAATAGGGGGGTGTACGTTTGTGGGCTCGACATGTGTGTTTTCTCCGGCGCGGAATCCGCGCGGCTGCGACTGTGCGCCACGATCTGGGAGAAATCGTGTGCAGTCAGAGGCCCTGGACGCGCGGGGCGCCGGCGGCCTTGCGTTCGAGCGGCAGCCGGAGCGTGATGCCGAGGCTGCCGAGCGGCGACGGCGCGGCATAGATCCGCCCGCGGTGATCGCTCATGATCTGCTCGCAGAGCGCGACGCTCGCGATGGCGTCGAGATCGCCGCGCCAGCGCGGACTGCGGGCGGCGGCGGCATCGAAGCAGCGCGCCAGGCGCGGCTCGTCGAGGCCAGGGGCGGAATCGATGAAATTGACGACGGCATGGGAGCCGTCGATGCGGCCGAGCACCTGCAGCGTGCTGCCGGCATGCATCGCGCGGCAGGCCAGCTCGACGATGCGGGACAGTACCTCCTGCATGCCCGAGAGGTCGAGCACCACCGGCAGCGCGTCGGCCGGCAGCCTCAACTCGAGGGCCATGCCGGCCGCCTGCAGCCGGCCGCGCAGCGACTCCGACATCTGGTGCAGCAGCTGGCGGATGTCGGTGCGGCTGCGCGGCCCGGCGACATGCGCCAGGCGCGCGATGGCCGGTTGGGCGGCGGCGGCCCGTGGTCGAAACAGGCGCCAAGGGGCGCAGAGCAGCAGAGCAAGGAGGAGGGCGATGCAGGCGGGGATGGGGTTCATCGGAATGGAATTCAGTTGCGATGCCGCGCATTAATCCCTGGCTGAGGCGCTGGCGCAATAACATCGGCACGCCGCGCCGGGCCTTCAAGATGTCTCCGCATTCGGGGTGCAGCATGCGGTTCGGGGTCGGTGCCGCTCGTACCATCGTGGCTTCGTTTCCGTTCGCCGAGGCCTTCCATGTCCCTGCCCCATGCCCTCCTGATCCGCAACGTTCGCCCCCTGGGCAAGGCGCCGGTCGACCTGCTCGTGCGCGACGGCCGGATCGCGGCGGTCGGCGCCGCCCTGGCGGCGCCGGAGCAAGTCGAGCTGGAGGACGGTGGCGGCGCCTTGCTGCTGCCGGGGCTGGTCGAAGGCCATACCCATCTCGACAAGACCTTGTGGGGCATGGACTGGTACCGCAACGAGGTCGGCACCCGCCTGGTCGACAAGATCGACAACGAGCGTGCCTTCCGCCACGCCAGCGGCCACGACGCGGCCAGCCAGTCGCTGGCGCTGGCGCGGGCCTTCCTGGCCCGGGGCACGACGCGGCTGCGGACCCATGTCGACATCGATACCCAGGCCGGGCTGCGCCACCTCGAAGGCGTGGCCCGCACGCGCAGCGCGCTGCAGGCGCTGCAGCAGATCCAGATCGTTGCCTTCCCGCAGTCTGGCCTGCTGCAGCGGCCCGGCACCGCGGCGCTGCTCGAGCAGGCGATGGCCGAGGGCGCCGACGTGCTCGGCGGGCTCGACCCCTGCGCGATCGACGGCGACCCGGTGCGCTCGCTCGACACGCTCTTCGGCATCGCCGAGCGCCGCGGCTGCAGCCTCGACATCCACCTGCACGAGCCCGGCGCGATGGGCGCCTTCTCGCTCGGTCTGATCATGGACCGCGTCGTTGCGCTCGGCATGCAGGGCAAGGTCGCGATCAGCCACGGCTTCTGCCTCGGCGACCTGCCGCCGTCCGAGCRCGACCCGTTGATCGCCCGCATGGCGCAACTCGGCATGGTGCTGATCACCAGCGCACCGGCGTCCCGCAGCGTGCCGCCGTTGATGGCCTGTCGGCAGGCGGGCCTTACGGTGCTGGGCGGCAACGACGGCATCCGCGACACTTGGTCGCCCTACGGCAACCCCGACATGCTCGAGCGCGCGATGCTGATCGGCCTGCGCTATAACCTCCGCCGCGACGACGAACTCGATGTCGCGCTCGACTGCGTCACCCATGCCGGCGCCCGCGGCTGCGGCTTCGCGGCCTACGGCCTGGCGCCCGGCGACCGCGCTGACCTGGTGCTGGTCGACGCCCGGACCGTCGCCGAGGCCATCGTGGCGCGCCCGGTGCGCCGACTGGTGGTGGCCGGTGGCCGCATCGTGGCGCGCGACGGTGCGTTGACCTGATCGCGCTGTCGGCCCAGGCCTGGGATACAGCGAGGCGATGCAAGTGCTTACAAATTTGGCCCTAGTACGAAAGGTGGAATCTGGGTGATCTYCCGGGCAGAATCCCCGCCCAGATGAAATTACGGACCCCCTTCTTGGTAACACCTTGCTCTCCCTGGCGTCGCCCGCCGCATTCGGCCAATCGACGGACGTTCAGGATTCGTCCGGTTCGGGGTGGTGGGAAGCAGTCATCGGACCCTTCGCGGTCCATTTCAGCAATGAGGACGAGCACAAGCACGTCTACCTGCTGGGCATCGAGCGCAATCGGCAGGACGGCTGGATCTGGGGCTTCTAGGCGTTCCGCAACTCGTTCGGCCAGCCCTCCGCCTACGCCTATTACGGCTATCGCTGGGACGGCCTGTTCGGCAACGCCGCGATCTACGCCAAGCTGTCGGCCGGCATCCTCTACGGCTACAAGGACGAGTACGAGACAAGGTGCCGTGCACCACAACGGCTTCGGCATCGGATCGGCTGGCGGCTGACCAAGGACGACGCCTTGCAGGTCGGGACGCTCGGGACCGCCGGACTCATGTTCACCTACAACCGCAAGTTCTGAGACCGGGTCCCGGCGCGAGGGGCAGCGGATAATCCCCCGATGCGAATCCGCTTCACCAAGATGCAAGGCGCCGGCAACGACTTCGTCGTTCTGGACGAAACCCGCGCGCCGCTCGGCCTCGACGCCGCGCAGTACCGCTTCCTGGCCGACCGACATTTCGGCGTCGGCGCCGACCAGGTCCTGTCGGTGCGGCCGTCGCCGGCCGAAGGCATCGACTTCCAGTACGTGATCCACAACGCCGACGGTGGCGAGGTCGAGCAATGCGGCAACGGCGCGCGCTGCTTCATGCGTTTCGTGCGCGAGCGCGGATTGACGCCCAAGGAAGCGGTGCGCGTGCAGACGCTGTCCGGCGTGATCGAGCCGCGGATGGGGGCCGACGGCCGGGTCACGGTCGACATGGGCGCCCCGATCTTCGAGTCGGCCCGCRTGCCCTTCGACACTGCAGGGCTCGACCCGCAGCCCGAAGGCGGCTGGCACACCTGGCACCTGGCGCTCGATACCCATGCCGGCAGTGCCATCGTCGCCGTGGCCGTGCTGTCGATGGGCAATCCGCACGCCGTGCAGATCGTCGCCGACGTCGATACCGCGCCGGTCGCGGCCCAGGGCCCGCTGATCCAGCACCATCCCCGTTTTCCGCAGCGCGTGAATGCCGGCTTCATGCAGGTGGTCGACCGCTCCCGGGTGCGCCTGCGTGTTTTCGAGCGCGGCGCCGGCGAGACGCTGGCCTGCGGCACTGGCGCCTGCGCGGCGGTGGTGGCCGGCATCCGGCTCGGCCTGCTCGATGCCCGGGTCGACGTCCAGACCCACGGCGGACTGCTCACCATCGAATGGGCCGGCGACGGCGCCCCGGTGCTGATGACCGGACCAGCGGTCACCGTATTCGAGGGCGACATCGAGGTGCCGGACCCGTCATGACCCCCCTCAACTCCAATCCCATGAATCCGATCACCGAAGACGACATCGCCAACTACCTCGCGAACACGCCCGACTTCTTCGAGCGTCACGCCCAGTTGCTCGGCCAGGTGCAGCTGACCAGCCCGCACGGCAACCGCGCCGTGAGCCTGCAGGAGCGCCAGGCCGAGATGCTGCGCGAGAAGATCAAGGCGCTCGAGCATCGCGTGATGGACATGGTTCGCCACGGCACCGAGAACGCCGTCACGGCCGACCGGTTGCAGCGCTGGGCCCGCGGCCTGCTGACGACCCGCGACCCGCGCGGGCTGCCGGCGCAGATCGCCGGCCAGTTGCAGACCCTGTTCCTGGTCCCGCAGACCGCCATCAAGGTCTGGGACTGCGACAGCGCGTACCAGGGCGAGTCCTACGCCCAGTGGGTCAGCGACGACGTCAAGGCGCTCGCCACCTCGCTGACCGCACCGTACTGCGGCCTCAACTCCGGCTTCGAGGCCGCCAGTTGGCTGGCCGAGCCGCAGGCGGCGGTGTCGATTTCGCTGATCCCGCTGCGGCCCGAGCCCGAGGCGCCGGCCTTCGGCCTGCTGGTGCTGGCCTCGCCCGATGCGCAGCGCTTCAACGCCGAGATGGGCACCGACTTCCTGGAGCGCATCGCCGAGCTGGCCTCGGGCGCGCTGTCGCGCCTGCGGCCTTGAACCGGCATCTGCGGCGCGGCGCCCTGGGCGCGCTGGCGATCTTGCTGGCGGGCTACGCGGCGATCCACCTGATGGTCTGGCGGCATGCGCTCGCGCGTCTCGCCGAGCCGCCGCAGCGTCCCGCCGACGCCGCGCTGGTCCTCGGCAACCGGGCATACAAGGATGGCCGGCCGAACCCCTGCCTGACCGGCCGGGTCGATGCCGGGCTGGCGCTGGCGAAGGCCGGCACGGTTCGCCAGCTGGTGTTCACCGGGGGCATCGACCGCGAGGACGGCCGCATCGAGGCCGAAGTGATGGAACAGCATGCGCGCCGTGCCGGCTACACCGGTGCGCTGCTGCTGGAGCCGGTGTCGCAGACGACCCGCGAGAACCTGTCGATGTCGCGCGCCGTGCTGCAGGCCGCGGGCATCCACAGCGTGGTGATCGTGACCGAGCCCTATCACCTGTGGCGGGCCGAACGGCTGGCGCGCGCCACCGGGTTCGATCGCCTGTTCGATGTCCAGTTCGCCGCGGCGCCGAGCAGCTGCTGGCAGACCTGGGGCATGGCCTTCAAAGGCGCGTTGCGCGAGCCCTTGGCGATCGTCAACAATGCCGCCAATGGCTATTTCTAGCGCACGGGACTCCATGCTCAGTCCGCAGGTGATCGAGAAGTACCTCGAGCATTTGCGGGTCGAGCGCCGGCTGGCGGCGCGCACGCTCGATCTGTATGCCATCCACCTGGCGACGCTGGCGCAGAACGCTGCCGCAGCCGGGTTGGCGCTCGATCAGGTGCAGACCGCCCATGTGCGGCGCTGGATGGCCCAGCTGCACGGCGCCGGCCGCGAGTCGCGCGGCATTGCGCTGGTGCTGTCGTGCTGGCGCAGCTTCTACCGCTGGCTCGGCAATGAAGGGCGGGTCGGATCGAATCCGGTGCAGGATGTCCATGCACCGAAGGCCGCCCGGCCGCTGCCCAAGGCGCTGGCGGTCGACGAAGCGGTGCAGCTGGCCGACCTGCACGACGCCGAAGCCGAGCCTTGGGACGAAGCGCGCGATCGCGCGATCGTCGAGCTGCTCTACGGCTGCGGCCTGCGCGTCGGCGAGCTGATCGGACTCGACGTCCGCGCCAGCAGCACCGCGCGGGGCTGGATCGACCTCGATGCCGCCGAGGCCCATGTGCTCGGCAAGGGCAGCAAGCGCCGCATCGTGCCGGTGGGCAGCAAGGCGCTCGAGGCGCTGCGGGCCTGGCTGGCGCTGCGCGACGACTGCCCCGCGCTCGAGGCCGCCCGCCTGCGCGACCCCGGCAGCGCCGCGGCCCTCTTCATCGGCCGCAACGGCACCCGCTTCTCGGCCCATTCGGTCTGGAAGCAGCTGCGCGAGCGCAGCCTCAAGGCCGGCTTGACCGCGGCGGTGCATCCGCACATGTTGCGCCACTCCTTCGCAAGCCACCTGCTGCAGTCCAGCAGCGACCTGCGCGCGGTCCAGGAACTGCTGGGCCATGCCAGCATTTCCACCACCCAGATCTACACGCGGCTGGATTTCCAGCACCTCGCCAAGGCCTACGACGCCGCACATCCGCGCGCCCGGGCCCGCGACGAGGGTCCGCCGCCGGTCGGCGACACGCTGCGCAAGAACAAGAACAAGAACAAGAACAGGAACCCATGAAGCTTCTCCGTCTCCGCTCCGGCAAGGAGCGCTCGCTGCTGCGCCGCCACCCCTGGGTGTTCGAGTCCGCCATCGCCAAGGGCGGCGGCGATGCCGGCGAAACCGTGCGCATCGAGGCCGAGGACGGCTGCTTCCTGGCCTGGGCCGCCTACAGCCCGCACTCGAAGATCCGGGCCCGCGCCTGGAGCTTCGACGAAGCGCAGCGTATCGACGCCGCCTTCCTGGCGGCACGGGTCGCCCAGGCGGTGCGGGCCCGCCTGCTGTTCGACCTGCAGAGCGATGGCGTGCGCCTGGTGCACGGCGAGGCCGACGGCCTGCCGGGCCTGATCGTCGACCGCTATGGCGACACGCTGGTGGCGCAGTTCCTGTCGGCCGGCGTGGAGCGCTGGAAGGCACCGCTGGTCGACGCGCTGCTTGCCGCCACCGGCCTCGACAAGCTCTACGAGCGCTCCGACGCCAGCGGCCGCGAGCGCGAGGGGCTGAAGCCGGTCACCGGCTGGCTGCGCGGCAGCGGCCCGACCGAGCTGCGGATCCGCGAGCACGACTGGCAGCTGGGCCTGGACATCGCGACCGGCCACAAGACCGGCTTCTACCTCGACCAGCGCGACAGCCGCCGGCGCTTCGCGGAACTGGCGGCGCGGCGGCGTTTCCGCCGGGTGCTGAACTGCTTCTGCTACAGCGGCGGCTTCACGGTCGCCGCCCTGGCCGGCCTGAAGGCGGCGGGCGCGGTCGAGGGCGCCGAGCTGATCTCGATCGATTCCTCCCTCCCGGCGCTGGAGCGCGCGCGGGCCAACGTGGCGCTCAACGGTTTCGGCGATGCCCGCACCGAATTCCTCGATGCCGACGTCAACGCCACCCTGCGCCGCTACGTCGACGAGGGCCGGCAGTTCGACGCGATCGTGCTCGATCCGCCGAAGTTCGCGCCGACCGTGGCCCACGCCGAGCGCGCCGCGCGCGCCTACAAGGACCTCAACCGGCAGGCCTTCAAGCTGCTGGCGCCGGGCGGCCATCTGCTGACCTTCTCGTGCTCGGGCGGCATCGGCGCCGACCTGTTCCACAAGATCGTGGCCTCGGCCGGCATCGATGCCGGGGTCGACGGCTACATCACCGAGCGCCTGGGCGCCGCGCCCGACCATCCGATGACCATCGAGTTCCCCGAAGGCGAGTACTTGAAAGGCCTGGTGGTGGTGCGCAAGTAGGCTTTGTCCCTGCGGCGGCGGGGCCGGGCGGCCGTCGCTAAACTTCCGGCCTTCCCCTGTTTTCCCCGTTCCCCTCGTTTCCCCGTTCCCCTCGTTTCCCCGGAGCATCCCCATGGCCCTCATCCCCGCGACCATCCTCACCGGCTTCCTCGGCTCCGGCAAGACCACCCTGCTCAAGCGCATCCTGAGCGAGGCCCATGGCCAGAAGATCGCCGTGATCGAGAACGAGTTCGGCGAGGAGAACATCGACAACGACATCCTGGTCACCGAGTCGAAGGAGCAGATCGTCCAGATGAGCAATGGCTGCATCTGCTGCACCATCCGCGAAGACCTGCGCGAGGCGCTGCAGTTGCTGGCGGCCAAGAAGCGCAAGGGCCTGCTCGACTTCGATCGCGTGGTGATCGAGACCACCGGCCTGGCCGATCCGGGCCCGGTGGCCCAGACCTTCTTCATGGACGACGAGATCGCCGAGAGCTACCTGCTCGACTCGATCCTGACCCTGGTCGATGCCAAACACGCCCCGCAGCAGCTCAACGACCGCCAGGAGGCGCGCCGCCAGGTCGGCTTTGCCGACCAGATCTTCATCAGCAAGAGCGACCTGGTCGCCGAGGAGGAGACCGAGGCGCTGATCCATCGGCTCAAGCACATGAATCCGCGCGCGCCGCAGCAGAAGGTGCACTTCGGCGATGTGCCGATCAAGGACGTGTTCGACCTGCGCGGTTTCAACCTCAACGCCAAGCTGGACATCGACCCTGATTTCCTCAAGGAGGAAGAAGCGCACGACCGCGACCATGACCACGCGGATGGCGAGCATTGCGACCATCCCTCGCATGCGAACGAGGGACATGGCCACCACCACCATCATGACGACGATGTCAAGAGCTTCGTCTACCGCTCCGACCGGGCTTTCGATCCGGCCCGGCTGGAAGACTTCCTGGGCGCGATCGTCAACATCTACGGCCCGCGGATGCTGCGCTACAAGGGCGTGCTGCACATGCAGGGCACCGAGCGCAAGGTGATCTTCCAGGGCGTGCACCAACTGATGGGCAGCGACCTCGGCCCGGCCTGGGGCGCCGACGAAAAGCGCACTAGCCGCATGGTGTTCATCGGCATCGACCTGCCGCGCGAGATCCTCGAACAGGGTCTGGACCAGTGTCTGGTCTAGGCGGCCGCCGGGCCGCTCCCAAGGCGGCCTGCGGCCCCCTCGGGGGCAGCGACCACACGAAGTGAGGGAGCGTGAGGGCCAGTGTGAAACCCCCGATGCGCCAGCGGCGGCGCTTCGGGACCGATCTCTCTATACAATCGCGCGCCTGTTCCGGAGGCTGCGATTGACCTTCTTTGACCAAGTGTGACTTCCGGCATAGGGCCGGGCGCGTTTCGGGGCCGAATTCGGGGGTATAACCCCGGGGTTCGCCATCGGCGAGCCCCCATGATCTGAATGCGCGTCCGAGTCCATCGAAGGAGCCAGTCACCGTGAAGAAACCCGCCGCCAACGCCAAGCCTGCGTCGAAGCCTGCCGTCAAGAAGACGGAGGCTGCCAAGCAGGCTGTGCCCGCGGCGAAGAAGGTTTCCGCCAAGCATGCCGCGCCGTCCCCGTCTCCCGCCCGGAGCACGGCCTCTACGGCGGCCGCGAGCACCTCCTCCTCCAAACCGGCCGGCCCCCCCGCCGYGCCACCTGCACCATCGAGTCCCATGAAAAAAACGGCCGCAGCCTCCACCACCTCCGCCCCGGCGGCACCCGCAACGACCGCCGCGCCCGCCCGCGGCGGCCGCGTGTCGCGGCTGTCCCAGCTCACGGTCCCCTCCATGCCGCAATCCGTGGCCTCCACGGCGGCCAAGTCCAGCTTCGTCCAGATCACCTCGAACGCGCTGGTGCCGCCGCCGCCGATCGCGGTCAAGAAGGATCCCAAGCTGGTCAACAACTGGAAGACCAAATCGGCCGAGGAACTGACCGACGCCGAAGTGATCGCCATGCCGGATGCCGAGTACATGAACGAGAAGCAGATGGCGTTCTTCCGCCTCAAGCTGCAGGAACTCAAGCGCGGCATCCTCGAGAACGCCGGCGAGACCACCGAACACCTGCGCGAGGACACCGTGGTTGTGCCCGACCCGGCCGACCGCGCCACCATCGAGGAAGAGCACGCGCTCGAACTGCGCACCCGTGATCGCGAGCGCAAGCTGCTGAAGAAGATCGAGCAATCGATCCAGCGCATCGATGCCGGCGACTACGGCTATTGCGACGAGACCGGCGAGCCGATCGGCGTCGGCCGCCTGTTGGCCCGCCCGACCGCCACGCTGTCGCTCGAAGCGCAGCAGCGCCGCGAACTCAAGCAGAAGATGTTCGGCGACTAATCGCTGGCCGCCAGACGGAGACGCTGCGCATGGCCAAGGAAGAAACCGGTCGCTTGCTGTCGAAGGTGGCGAAGTTCGTTCGCAATCCCCTGAAGGATTGGTCCGAGCTCGACACCGACGAGTCGTCGACGCTCGAAAACGGCTACAGCCGTGAAATGCTCAAGGAGATGATCGAGCGGCGGCAGCGCAACGACTTCGTGCGCCGCCGCGAGTTCGACATGCTGCGCAAGTTGCGCCAGCGCGAGGCCGCCGGCGGGCGCGACCCCGCGGCGACGCCGTCTTCCTTCAATGTCAGCAGCACCTCCGGCAAATCGGAGGGCAGGGCGCTCACGCTCAAGAAGATCGATGAGATCGAAGAGCAGATGTCCCAGCAATGGTGGAAGGGCCGCGACCCCCGCGCCGCGCCGGCCGCCGACGGTGCGTCCGCCGACGGCTCGCAGATGGCCGCGCAGCACGCGCGCGCCTATGCCGACACCGTGCCCGGCGTGCCGGGGGTCCAGGGCATGCAGGTCCAGTTGCCGGCGCATGACGGCAGCATCGAGGAAGCCGCGATCCGCTACGCCCACGGCGACGATGCGGGCGCCGAGGCGATCCTGCTGCAGGCGCTGGCGCCCGACAGCCCGGCCGCCGAACACGACGACACCTGGCGGACGCTGCTCGATCTCTACCGCGCCGTCGGCGATGCCGAGAAGTTCGTGGCCGCCAGCACCCGCTATGCGCAGCGCATGAAACAGGCGGCGCCCGAGTGGATGTCGTTCCGTGCCCTGGCGAATTCGGCCCGCGTCTCGAGCGTCGGCCCGTCCGAGCCGCCACCGGTCGCGGCCAGCGATGCCGACTGGGCCAGCCCGCCGCGGCTCTCGCGCCAGGGCCTGATCGGCCTGACGCGCGCGCTCGGCGCCGCGGGCCCCTCCTGGCGGCTCGACTGGAGCGCGCTCGATGCCATCGAGCCCGACGCCGCCGGTCCGCTGCGGGCCTTGTTCACCCATTGGGCCGATTCCACGGTGCAACTGCGTTTTCGTGCCGCCGACCGTCTGCTGCTGGTGCTCGCCGAAGCCACGCCGGCAAACGAACGCGGCGTCGACGCGGTCTGGTGGCAACTGCATATGGCGGCCTTGCGCATGATGCATCGGGCCGACGAATTCGAATTGCTGGCGCTCAATTACTGCATCACCTACGAGGTGTCGCCGCCGCCCTGGGAAGATCCCAAGGGCAACTATGGGTCGCTGGACGCCTTTCCGGCGGCGAAGCCTGCCGCCATGGGGAACTCGGCCGATGCCGACCGCCCGGCGCCGGCCGCGGCGAGCGCGGGCCCCAGCCTTCTGGTCGGCGACCTAGTCGGGGAATCGCTCTCGACCTGGCAGCGTCTCGATGCCGAACTGGCCGATTCGACGGCGCCCACCGTGTCTTGCGCAGCCCTGGTGCGGATCGATTTTGCCGCCGCCGGAACCCTGCTCAACTGGGTCACGGACCACCACGCACGCGGCCAGAAGATCCAGTTCGTCGACGCCCACCGCTTGGTGGCGGCTTTCTTCGAAGTCATCGGCATCGGCGACCACGCCTCGATCGCGCTCAGAAAAGACTGACTTCGGCGGCTGCCGGGGTTGAGATCCGGGCTTTTGCCCTGAAGTTGCTTCGATGGAACAATTTCACGGAACCACGATCGTCAGCGTCCGGCGCAAGGTGGCCGGGGCCGCCGACCAGGTCGCCATCGGTGGCGATGGCCAGGTCACGCTCGGCAATATCGTCATCAAAGGCACGGCGCGCAAAGTGCGCCGGCTCTACCACGGCAAGGTGCTGGCCGGCTTCGCGGGCGCGACCGCTGACGCCTTCACGCTGTTCGAGCGTTTCGAGGCCAAGCTCGAAAAGCACCAGGGACACCTGGCCCGGGCGGCGATCGAGCTGACCAAGGACTGGCGCACCGACCGCGTGCTGCGCCGCCTCGAGGCCATGCTGGCGGTGGCCGACGCCACCACCTCGCTGATCATCACCGGCAATGGCGACGTGCTGGAGCCTGAGAACGGCATCATCGCGATCGGATCCGGCGGCGCCTACGCGCAGGCCGCGGCCAAGGCGCTGATCGACAACTCCGAGTTGCCGGCCGAGCAGATCGTGAAAAAAGCGCTCGAGATCGCCGCCGATCTCTGCATTTACACCAACATGCACCACACGATCGAGACCCTCTGAGAAGCGCGAGCCCCTCCATGTCCATGACCCCCCAGGAAATCGTTTCCGAGCTCGACCGCCACATCGTCGGGCAGCCTCAGGCCAAGCGCTCGGTCGCGATCGCGCTGCGCAATCGCTGGCGCCGCCAGCAGGTCGAGGAAAAGCTGCGCGCCGAGATCACCCCCAAGAACATCCTCATGATCGGCCCCACTGGGGTCGGCAAGACCGAGATCGCGCGCCGGCTGGCACGGCTGGCCGATGCGCCCTTCATCAAGGTGGAAGCGACGAAATTTACCGAGGTCGGCTACGTCGGCAAGGACGTCGATTCGATCATTCGCGACCTCGCCGAGATCGCGATCAAGCAGACACGCGAGGCCGAGAGCGCGAAGGTCCACATGCGGGCCGAGGACGCGGCCGAGGAACGCATCCTCGACGTCCTGCTGCCGCCCGCGCGGCTGCCGGATCGTGCAGCGAGCGACACTCCCAGTCCGACCCGCCAGGCCTTCCGCAAGAAGCTGCGCGAGCACGAACTCGACGACAAGGAAATCGAGATCGACCTGGCCGAGACCCGCCTGCCGCTCGAGATCATGGGCCCGGCCGGCATGGAGGAAATGACCGAGCAGCTGCGCGGCATGTTCGGCCAGCTCGGCCAGGCCAAGCGCAAGACGCGCAAGCTCAAGATCGCCGAGGCGATGCGCCTCTTGATCGACGAGGAAGCCGCCAAGCTTGTCAATGAGGACGAGATCCGCTCCCAGGCGATCCACAATGCCGAGCAGAACGGCATCGTCTTCATCGACGAGATCGACAAGGTCGCGACCCGCAACGAGGCCCAGGGCGCCGATGTCTCGCGCCAGGGCGTGCAACGCGACCTGCTGCCGCTGGTCGAGGGCACCGCGGTCAGCACCAAGTACGGCGTGGTGCGCACCGACCACATCCTGTTCATCGCCAGTGGCGCCTTCCACCTGAGCAAGCCGAGCGACCTGATCCCCGAACTGCAGGGCCGCTTCCCGATCCGGGTCGAGCTGCAATCGCTGTCGGTGGCCGATTTCGAAAGTATCCTGACCCAGACCCAGGCCTCGCTGGTGAAGCAGTACCAGGCCCTGCTGGCGACCGAGGGTGTTACGCTCGAGTTCACCCCCGAGGCCATCACGCGGCTCGCGAGCATCGCCTTCGATGTCAATGAGCGCACCGAGAACATCGGYGCCCGCCGGTTGTCGACCGTGATGGAGCGGCTGCTCGACGAAGTGAGCTTCGATGCCGCCAGGCTGGACGGACAATCGGTGCACATCGATGCCGCCTATGTCGACCAGCGACTTCAGGCACTAAGTCACGACGAAGACCTCTCTCGCTTCATCTTGTAGCGGGCGCTCACACGGGCTGCGGTTCACGCATCACATTCAGTGCGTGAGCTAAGTGCTTCATTTGCAACGGAATTCGGTGTTTTTGCGGTTGCGAAAACACCGCTAAGTCCTTGATTCCATTACAAAAAATACCCCCGAGGCATGGTTGCGCAGTAGGTGTTTCCTGCTACAGTGCAAAAAAGTGCAGTTAAGTGGGAAAAAGTGTCGAACAAGGCCTGATTTGGGTCTCGCGGCAACTCCCACCACCGGGGTCTCGTGGTCGTGTTTCAAGGCGCTTCATCGCTCAGTCTGGATGCCAAGGGGCGGCTCTCCGTGCCGACCCGGCACCGTGACGTCCTGAGCGCGACCGCCGCCGGCCAACTCACGATCACCAAGCACCCGCATGGCTGCCTGATGGTGTTCCCGCGTCCCGAATGGGAGAAGTTCCGCGAGCGCATCGCCGCGCTGCCGATGTCGGCGCAATGGTGGAAGCGGGTCTTCCTCGGCAACGCGATGGATGTCGAGATGGACGGCACCGGCCGTGTGCTGGTCTCGCCCGAGCTGCGCGCCGCGGCCGGCATCTCGCGCGATGCCCTGCTGCTGGGCATGGGCAACCACTTCGAGCTCTGGGACAAGGCAACCTACGAGGCCAAGGAAGCCGAGGCCACGCAGGGGCAGATGCCGGATGTCTTCCAGGACTTTTCGTTCTGAGGCGCGCAGTGGAACAGCCATGGACCCATACGACCGTCTTGTTGAATGAGGCGGTGGAGGCGTTGATTCCGGATGCATCGCATGCCGTGGGCACCTACGTGGATGCGACATTCGGACGCGGCGGCCATTCCCGCGCCATCCTGGACAGGCTGGGGCCGACGGGCCGGCTGATCGCGTTCGATAAGGACGCGGAAGCGGTGGCCGAAGCAGCGCGCATCGAGGATGCGCGTTTTTCCATTCGGCACCAGGGTTTCCGGGACCTCGGAGAGCTGCCACCGCGGAGCGTGGCCGGCCTGCTGATGGACCTCGGCATCAGCTCTCCCCAGATCGACAACCCCGCACGGGGTTTTTCTTTTCGTTTCGACGGACCGCTCGACATGCGCATGGACACCACGCGCGGCGAGAGCGTCTCCGAGTGGCTGGCGACAGCCGAGCAGAAACAGATTGCGGAGGTGATTCGTGACTATGGCGAAGAACGGTTTGCTGTTCAGATTGCAAAGGCGATTGTTGCTCGCCGACAAGAACGGGGCCCAGTTTCAACCACCGCCGAGCTGGCCGAGCTCGTGGCTGGCACGGTCAAAACCCGCGAGCCGGGCCAGAACCCTGCAACGCGCACATTTCAGGCTTTTCGGATTTTCATCAATGCCGAGCTTGAAGAGCTGCAACAGGCGCTAGAGGCCAGCCTGACCGTGCTGCAGCCGCAGGGCCGACTCGCGGTGATCAGCTTCCATTCGCTGGAAGACCGCATCGTGAAGCAATTCATCGCCCGGCATTCGAAGGAGGTCTACGACCGCCGCGCGCCCTTTGCCGCGCCGAAGGCGATGAAGCTCAAGGCGCTGGCGCGCATCAAGCCCTCGAAGGCCGARGTCGAAGGCAATCCGCGCGCGCGCAGTGCGATCCTGCGCGTGGCGGAACGCACCAGCGAGGGCCTCTGACATGGCCCGGCTCAACCTGCTTCTCCTGCTCGCCGTGCTCGGCTCGGCGGTCTACCTCGTCCACACGCAGTACCTGTCGCGTCAGCTTTTCACCGAGCTGCACCGGATTGAGCTCGAGGCCCGCCGCCTGGAGCTCGACCGCGACCGGCTGCAGGTCGAGAAGCGCGCCCAGGCGACGCCGCTTCGGGTCGAGAAGCTGGCCAAGGAACAGCTCAAGATGCGCACCACCACGCCGGCCATCACGCAGTACGTCCGCGCCGACGGCAGCGTGATCCCGGCCGTGGTGGCGCCGCTGCCCGTCACGCCGGTGGGCCGTCCCGCACCGTCAAAGGGAGCGCACTGATGCCGCGCCGCAGCGTCCAATACACGACCAGCCCTTTGCTCGCGAGCAAGACGCCGCTCTGGCGCAGCAAGTTCATCGTCGCGGCGATCGCCGGCGGCTTCGTGCTGCTTGCGGCCCGCGCGGGCTACGTGCAGGTGCTCGACAACGCCTTTTTCCAGCGCCAGGGCGAGGTCCGCTTCACGCGCACGCTCGAGCTGCCCGCCAACCGCGGCCGCATCCTCGACCGCAACGGACTGCTGCTGGCCTCCAGCGTGGTGGCACCGAGCATCTGGGCGATCCCGGAGGACATCGAGCGCGACGACCCGGAGGTCAAGGCCAAGCTGAAGCAGGTGGCCAAGCTGCTCGAGATGCCGCAGAAGGACTTCGACAAGAAGCTCGAGGACGAGGACAAGACCTTCGTCTGGATCAAGCGCCAGGTCGACGAACCGATCGCCAAGCAGATCGCCGCGCTCAACATCAAGGGCATCTACCAGCGCAAGGAATACAAGCGCCAGTATCCCGAGGGCGAGGCGGCCGCGCACGTGGTCGGCTTCACCAATGTCGAGGACAACGGCCAGGAAGGCATCGAGCTGGCCTTCAACAAGGACCTGGCCGGCAAGACCGGCTCGCGCCGCGTCATCAAGGACCGCCTCGGCCGCGTGGTCGAGGGCGTCGGCGAGCAGGTGCCGCCGGTGGACGGCAAGGACATCCAGCTCAGCGTCGACAGCAAGGTGCAGTTCTTCGCCTACCAGAAGCTGCGCGACGCCGTGACCATGCACAAGGCCAAGGCCGGCAGCGTGGTGGTGCTCGATGCCATCACCGGCGAGGTGCTGGCGCTGGCCAACTACCCGAGCTACGTGCCCGACAAGCGCCAGAACCTGACCGGCGAGCAACTGCGCAACCGCGCCTTGACTGACACCTTCGAGCCCGGCTCGACCATGAAGCCGGTGACGGTCGGCATGGCGCTCGAGGCCGGCCGCGTGAAGCCGCAGACGGTCATCGAGACCGCGCCCGGGCGCATGAGCATCGGCGGCTTCACGATCAGCGACACCCACAACTACGGCGCGCTGACCGTCGAGGGCGTGATCCAGAAGTCGAGCAACATAGGCGCCCTCAAGATCGCGCAGAAGATGACGCCGCGCGAGATGTGGGACACCTACACCGCGCTCGGCTACGGCCAGAAGCCGCAGATCCAGTTCCCCGGTGCGGTCACCGGCCGGCTGCGGCCCTGGAAGTCGTGGAAGCCGGTCGAGCAAGCCACCATGGCCTACGGCTACGGCCTGTCGGCCTCCCTGTTCCAGATGGCGCATTCATACACCGCCTTCGCGCACGACGGCGACATCATTCCGGCGACGATCCTCAAGAGCAGCGAGCCGGCGGTCGGCGTCAAGGTGTTCTCGTCCCAGAACGCGCTGGCGGTGCGCAAGATGCTGCAGATGGCGGCCGGCCCCGGCGGCACCGGGCCGCTGGCGCAGACCATCGGCTACTCGGTGGGCGGCAAGTCCGGCACCGCCCACAAGCAGGTCGGCAGGGGCTATGCGAGCAAGCAGTACCGGTCGTGGTTCACCGGCATGGCGCCGATCGAGAAGCCGCGCATCATCGTCGCGGTGATGATCGACGAGCCCAGCAACGGCCAGTACTTCGGCGGCCTGGTGGCGGCGCCGGTGTTCAGCGAAGTCGTCCAGCAGACCCTGCGCATGATGAACGTGGCGCCCGATCTCGCGGTCAAACCCCTGGTCGTGACCAAGGGCGTGGAAGAGAGCTTCTGATGACCGTGACGACGCTGCACAACCCCGCCGAAGCCGCCGCCTGGCTGCGCTCGCGCCTGCGCGGCGCGCTGCATGCCGACAGCCGCGCGGTGGGTGCGGGCGATGGCTTCATCGCCTGGCCAGGTGCCGCGACCGACGGCCGCCGTTTCGTTGCCGGCGCCCTGGCGCAGGGCGCCTCGGCCTGCCTGGTCGAGCAGGAGGGCAGCGCGGCCTTCGGCTTCGAGGGCGAGGCGATCGCCACTTACGCCGGCCTCAAGGCCGCGACCGGGCCGATCGCGGCCGCCTTCTACGACACGCCCTCGGCCGAGCTCGACCTGATCGCCGTCACTGGCACCAATGGCAAGACCTCGACCGCCTGGTGGCTGGCGCAGGCGTTGTCGTCAGGGTCGACCGTGCGCAAACCCTGTGCGGTGGTCGGCACGCTGGGCATCGGCGTGCCGCCCGAGCTGACCTACACCGGGCTCACGACGCCCGACCCCGTCATGCTGCAGCGCGAACTGCGCGCCTTCGTCAACCGGGGCTTCGGCGCCTGCGCGATCGAGGCCTCGTCGATCGGCATCGCCGAACGCCGGCTCGACGGCTGCCGGATCGCGGTGGCGGTGTTCACCAATTTCACCCAGGACCATCTGGACTACCACGGCAGCATGGAGGCCTACTGGGAAGCCAAGGCCGAACTGTTCCGCTGGCCCGGCCTGCGCGCCGCGGTGGTCAACATCGACGACGTGCACGGCGCGGCCCTGGTCGCCAACCTGATCGAGCACGGTGTCGGCGCGCTCGACGTCTGGACGGTGTCGGCCGAGGGCGCCCCGGCCCGGCTGCGGGCGGACGACATCAGCTACGACGCCCGGGGCCTCAATTTCTCGGTGATCGAGGAGGGCGTGCCGGCGCAGCGCCTCGCGACCTCGCTGATCGGCCAGTACAACGTGGCCAACCTGCTGGGCGTGCTAGGCGCGCTGCGCGCCCTCGGCCTGTCGCTCGAAGCGGCCGTGCAGGCCTGCGCCGGCCTCGAGAGCGTGCCAGGCCGCATGGAGCGGCTGAGCCTGCCCGGCCGGCCGTTGGCGGTGGTCGACTACGCCCATACGCCCGATGCGCTCGACAAGGCGCTGGCCGGCCTGCGGCCGCTGGCGCGGCAGCGCGGCGGCGCCCTGTGGTGCCTGTTCGGCTGCGGCGGCGACCGCGACAGCGCGAAGCGGCCGATGATGGCCGCGGTGGCCGAGTCGCAGGCCGACCGCGTGGTCGTGACCAGCGACAACCCGCGCAGCGAGAAGCCGTCGGCGATCATCAGCCAGATCCTGCTGGGCCTGGCGCGGCCCGAAGCCGCGCAGGTCGAGCCCGACCGTGCGCGGGCGATCGCCGAGACGCTGGCCCAGGCCCGGCCGGAAGACGTGGTGCTGCTCGCCGGCCGCGGCCATGAGGCCTGGCAGGAAATCGCCGGCGAGCGGATCGCGTTCTCGGACCGGAGCCATGCGCTCGATGCGCTGACGGCAAGGAGCGGCACATGACCGACACGATCCCGGCGACGCCCATGATGACCCTTGGACAGGCCTTGGCGTGGATCCCTGGTGCGCGCCTGGTCGGCGACCCCGCGACGCCGATCCAGCGCGTCCACACCGACACCCGCACCCTGGCGGCCGGCGACCTGTTCGTCGCACTGAAGGGTGAGCGCTTCGATGCCAACCAGTTCCTGGCCGATGCCCGGGCCCGCGGCGCCGTCGCCGCGATCGCCCATGCCGGTCTCGAGGCCGCGGGCCTGGCGGGCCTCGAAGTCGCCGACAGCCTGAGCGCGCTCGGTGCGCTGTCGGCAGGCTGGCGCGCCCAGTTCCAGCTGCCGCTAATCGCGGTCACCGGCAGCAACGGCAAGACCACGGTGACGCAGATGATCGCGTCGATCCTGCGCGCCGCCTGCGGCGAGGGCGCGCTGGCCACGGCTGGCAACTTCAACAACGAGATCGGCGTGCCGCTGACCTTGCTGCGCCTGCGTCCCCGGCACCAGCGCTCGGTGGTCGAGCTCGGCATGAACCATCCGGGCGAGATCGAGCGGCTGGCGCGGGTCGCGCAGCCGACCATCGCGCTGGTCAACAACGCGCAGCGCGAGCACCAGGAATTCATGGCCACGGTCGAGGCGGTGGCGCGCGAGAACGGCGCGGTGTTCGAGGCGCTGCCGCCGCAGGGCACCGCGGTCTTCCCCTATGCGGACGAATTCACGCCGCTGTGGAACGAGATCGCGCATCGGGGCGCACCGCGCCGCTGCTTGACCTTCGGCGAGCAGGCCGGTGCCGACATCGCGCTGGCGGCGGCCGACTGGGTCGACGGCGTCTGGCAGGTCGCTGCCCGCACGCCGCTGGGCGATCTGCGCTTCGCGCTCCACATCGCCGGCCGGCACAACGTCGTCAATGCGCTGGCGGCGATCGCCTGCGCGCTCGCCAGCGGCGTCTCGCTGGAACGAATCGCCGACGGCCTGTCGGCCTTCGAGCCGGTCAAGGGCCGTTCCCGGGCGATCGCGCTGCCGCTCGCGGGCCAGCGCTCGATCACGCTGGTCGACGACACCTACAACGCCAATCCCGATTCGATGCTGGCGGCGATCGACGTCCTCGCGGCGCTGCCGGGCCCGCGCCTGCTGGTGATCGGCGACATGGGCGAAGTCGGCGATCAGGGGCCGCAGTTTCATTCCGAGATCGGCGCGCGGGCCCGCGAGCGCGGCATCGAGGCGGTGTTCGCGCTCGGCCGCGAGTCGGCGCACAGCATCGCCGCTTATGGCGGGGCCGGCCCTGCCGGCGAGGGCCGGCATTTCGAAGACATCGATTCGCTCAACGCCGCCGTCCAAGCGCAGTTGCCGCAGGTTGCGAGCGTGCTGGTCAAGGGCTCGCGCTTCATGCAGATGGAGCGCGTGGTCCAGGCCGTCGCCGGCTGGGCCGAATCACGACAACAAGACAAGGAGGCCGGTCATGCCGCATGAGTCGCGCATCGAGGCCTGTTCGCTCATGCATCAAATCCCGACGAGGTTCCGCGCATGCTGATGAGCCTCGCCTTGTGGCTGCAGACCCTGTTGCCGGACTTCGGCTTCCTGCGGGTCTTCCAGTACCTGACTTTCCGCGCGCTGATGGCAGCCCTGACCGCGCTGCTGCTCGGGCTGGCGGCCGGTCCCTACGTAATCCGGCGCCTGACCGCGCTCAAGATCGGCCAGCAGGTGCGCAGCTACGGCATGGAGACGCACCTGACCAAGAGCGGCACGCCGACCATGGGCGGCGTGCTGGTGCTGTTCTCTATCGCTTTCTCGACGCTGCTGTGGTTCGACCTCTCGAACCGCTTCGTCTGGATCGTGCTGTGGGTCACGCTGGGTTTCGGCGCCATCGGCTGGGTCGACGACTGGCGCAAGGTGGTGCGCAAGGACCCCGAGGGCATGCGCTCGCGCGAGAAGTACTTCTGGCAATCGGTGGTCGGGCTGGTGGCCGCCTTCTACCTGCTGTTCAGCATTTCCGAGAGCTCCAACTGGCGCGTGCTCGAACTGTTCTTCACCTGGGTGCGTTCGGGCTTCGACCTCGACTTTCCGCCCAAGATCAATCTGCTGGTGCCCTTCTTCAAGGAGATCAACTACCCGCTCGGCGGCATCGGCTTCGTGATCCTGACCTACCTGGTGATCGTCGGCGCCAGCAACGCGGTGAACCTCACCGACGGCCTCGACGGCCTGGCGATCATGCCGGTGGTGATGGTCGGCTCGGCGCTCGGCGTCTTCGCCTATGTCACGGGCAGCGCGGTGTACTCGCGCTACCTGCTGTTCCCGCACATCCCCGGTTCGGGCGAGCTGCTGGTGTTCTGCTCGGCGATGGCCGGCGCCGGCCTGGCCTTCCTATGGTTCAACACCCATCCGGCGCAGGTCTTCATGGGCGACGTCGGCGCGCTGGCACTCGGCGGTGCGCTGGGCACCATCGCGGTCATCGTGCGGCAGGAGATCGTGTTCTTCATCATGGGGGGCATCTTCGTCGTCGAGGCGATCTCGGTGATGGCGCAGGTCAGTTACTTCAAATACACCAAGAAGCGTTTCGGCGAAGGCCGGCGCGTGCTCAAAATGGCGCCGCTGCACCATCATTTCGAGAAGAGCGGCTGGCGCGAGACGCAGGTCGTGGTCCGCTTCTGGATCATCACGATGCTGCTGTGCCTGGTCGGCCTGTCCACCCTGAAGCTGCGTTGACACCATGCGGCACCTGAAAGATCTCCACGTCCTCGTCCTGGGCCTCGGCGCGTCCGGACTGGCGATGGCACGCTGGTGCGCGCGCCACGGCGCGGTGCTCACCGTGGCCGACACCCGCGAGGCGCCGCCGCAGCTGGCCACGCTGCGCGCCGAACTGCCCGATGCCGTTTTCATCGGCGGACCGCTGTCGGCCGCGCTGGTCGAAGGCGCGCCGGTGCGCGCGGTCTACCGCTCGCCGGGCCTGTCGCCGGCCTCGGTGGCGGTGGTACTCGATGCGGCGCGCGCCATGGGGCTGACGGTCGGTGGCGAGCTGGACCTGTTCGCGCGTGCGCTCGCGGATCTGCGTACGGTCGAAGTGGTCGAAGTGGTCGAAGCCCCCGAGGCCCCCGAGGCTGTGCCCGCTGCCGAAACCGCCGTGCCGGAGGTGCCGGAGCCGGAGCCGCTTTCCGCCCCGGAAGCGGATCTCCATGACCCCGATTTCGAACCGCAGGCGCCGGCCGCCGACGCGCCCGAGTTCGAGTCGGCCCGCCCGGCCGAGGCGATCGCCGCCGCGCTGCCCGATGAGGACGACGATTCCTTCTCCCCGCTGCCGGAAGTCGTGCTGCCGCCGCCGGTGCCGCAGGGCTACATGCCGGCCGTGCTGGCGATCACCGGCACCAACGGCAAGACCACCGTCACCGCGCTGACCGGCCAACTGGTCGAGCGCGCCGGCAAGTCGGTCGCCGTGGCCGGCAACATCGGCCCGACGCTGCTCGACACGCTCTCGGCCCGCATGGATGCCGACGACCTGCCCGAAGTCTGGGTGCTCGAGCTGTCGAGTTTCCAGCTCGACGGCGTCCAGGGCTTCGAGCCGACTGCCGCCACTGTGCTGAACCTGTCGCAAGACCACCTCGACTGGCATGGCGACATGGCGGCCTATGCGGCGGCCAAGGCACGCGTCTTCGGGAGCAAGGGCGTGATGGTGCTCAACCGCGAGGATCCGGCCGTCATGGCGATGCGGCCGGCGCCGGTGAAACTGGCCCGTGGCCAGGTGGCGCGCAGCGTCATCACCTTCGGCGCGGCGATGCCGCTGCGGCCGGGCGACTACGGCATCGAGCGTCTCAACGGCATGGCCTGGCTGGTGCGTGCGCTGGAGGCCGACGAGACGCAGAAGCGCAAGCGCGGCGCCGCGGTGGAAGAGGAAGAAATCTTTATCCAGCGCCTGATGCCCGCGGACGCCCTTCGCATCCGCGGCCGCCACAACGCGCTCAACGCGCTGGCCGCGCTGGCATTGGCCACCGCGGCCGGCTGCCAGCTGGCGCCGATGCTCTACGGCCTGCGCGAGTATCGCGGCGAGCCGCACCGGGTCGAGCCGGTCGCGATCGTCGGCGAGGTCGAGTACTTCGACGACAGCAAGGGGACCAATGTCGGCGCCACGGTCGCGGCCCTGGTCGGTCTCGGCGAGGAGCGCCGGCTGGTCGTGATCCTCGGCGGCGAGGGCAAGGGCCAGGACTTCGGGCCGCTGGCCGCGCCGGTCGCGCAGTACGCACGCGCCGTGGTCCTGATCGGCCGCGACGCCCCGCTGATCGAGGCCGCGCTCGCCGGCACCGGCATCGCGCTGCTGCATGCGCCCTCGCTGCCCGAGGCGGTGACGCTGGCGGCCGGCCGTGCCCATCCGGGCGACGCGGTGCTGCTGTCGCCGGCCTGCGCCAGCTTCGACATGTTCCGCGATTACGCGCACCGGGCCCAGGTGTTCTGCGACGCCGTGGAAGCGCTCGCCGACCTGCCGGCCCACCCCGTGGAGGATGCGGGATGAACACCGCGAGCGCCGCCACGCCCGAGAAATCCGGCCGCTTCAGCGGCTGGTTCAGCCGTGCCAAGAGCGGCATCGATGCGCTGCCGATGCACCTGCCGGTGCGGCTCGGCAACGCCGGCATGACCCAGACCAACGCGGCGCCGGTGCGCGTGCTCGGATTCGACCAGGCGCTGGTCTGGGTCACCGTGGCCCTGCTGGCCTGGGGGCTGGTGATGGTCTATTCGGCCTCGATCGCGCTGTCCGACAGTCCGCGCTTCGCGCGCGCCGGCTACACGCCGACCTTCTTCCTCACGCGCCATGCGGCCTCGCTGGTGATCGCCGCGATCGCCGGCCTGCTGGCCTTCCAGGTGCCGATGAAGACCTGGGAGCGCGCCGCGCCCTGGCTCTTCGTTGCCTCGCTGCTGCTGCTGGTGGCGGTGCTGATCCCGCACATCGGCATCAATGTCAACGGTGCACGGCGCTGGCTGCCGCTGGGCTTCATGCGCTTCCAGCCCTCGGAGCTCGCCAAGCTCGCGATGGTGCTCTACGCGGCCAGCTACATGGTGCGCAAGATGGAGATCAAGGAGCGCTTCTTCCGCGCCGTGCTGCCGATGGGCGTCGCGGTGGTGGTGGTCGGCATGCTGGTGATGGCCGAGCCGGACATGGGCGCCTTCATGGTGATCGCCGTGATCGCGATGGGCATCCTGTTCCTGGGCGGGGTCAACGCGCGCATGTTCTTCGTCATCGCCGCGCTGGTGGTGGTGGCCTTCGGCACCATCGTGGCGACCAGCCCCTGGCGCCGCGAGCGCATCTTCGCCTACCTCGACCCATGGAGCGAGGAGCACGCGCTCGGCAAGGGCTACCAGCTCTCGCATTCGCTGATCGCGATCGGCCGCGGCGAAGTCTTCGGCGTCGGCCTCGGCGGCAGCGTCGAGAAGCTGCACTGGCTGCCCGAGGCCCACACCGACTTCCTGCTGGCCGTGATCGGCGAGGAGTTCGGTCTGGTTGGCGTGCTGTTCGCGATCGGCCTGTTCCTCTGGCTGACGCGCCGGATCATGCACATCGGCCGCCAGGCGATCGCCCTTGATCGCGTGTTCGCGGGGCTGGTGGCGCAGGGCATCGGCATCTGGATCGGCTTCCAGGCCTTCATTAACATGGGCGTGAACCTGGGCGCACTGCCGACCAAGGGCCTGACCCTGCCGCTGATGAGCTTCGGCGGCTCGGCGATCCTGCTGAACGTGGTGGCGCTGGCCGTGGTGCTGCGAATCGACTACGAGAACAGAGTGCTGATGCGCGGAGGCCGTGTATGAGTCGTACGGCACTGGTCATGGCAGGCGGCACGGGAGGTCACATCTTCCCGGGTCTGGCCGTGGCCGAGGCCCTGCGCGAGCGCGGCTGGCGCGTCCACTGGCTCGGCGCCCCGGGCAGCATGGAAGAGAAGCTGGTGCCGCCGCGCGGCTTCGCCTTCGAGCCGGTGCAGTTCGGCGGCGTGCGCGGCAAGGGGCCGCTGACGCTGGCCCTGCTGCCGATGCGCCTCTTGCGCGCCTTCGTGCAGAGCATTGCCGTGGTGCGCCGCGTGCGCCCCGACGTCGTTGTCGGCCTCGGCGGCTACATCACCTTCCCGGGCGGCATGATGAGCGTGCTGCTCGGCAAGCCGCTGGTGCTGCACGAGCAGAACTCGGTCGCCGGTCTCGCCAACAAGATACTCGCGGGCGTGGCCGACCGGGTCTTCACCGCCTTCCCGAACGTGCTCAAGAAGGCGCAGTGGGTCGGCAATCCGCTGCGCGCCGCCTTCCTGTCGCAGCGCGACCCGCCCAGCCGCTTCGCCGGCCGGGCCGGCCCGCTCAAGCTGCTGGTGGTCGGCGGCAGCCTCGGCGCCCGCGCGCTCAACGCCGTGGTGCCGAAGGCGCTGGCGCTGATCGCTCCGGCCGAGCGGCCGCAGGTCACGCACCAGAGCGGCGCCAAGCAGATCGACGAACTGCGCGGCAACTATGCCGCCGCCGGCGTCGACGGCGAGCTCACGCCTTTCATCGAGGACACGGCGCAGGCCTATGCCGAGGCCGATCTGATCGTCGCCCGCGCCGGCGCCAGCACCGTCACCGAAATCGCGGCCGTCGGCGCAGCAGCGCTGTTCGTGCCTTTTCCTTCCGCCGTGGACGATCACCAGACCACCAATGCCCGCTTCCTCGTCGACGCGGGCGGCGGCTGGCTCGTTCAACAAACTGAACTGACACCCGAATTGCTGGCCGACTTGCTTAAGAACACCGGGCGCGCTGCGCTCCTTGAACGCGCCGTGAAGGCGAAGACGATGCAGAAAACCGAAGCGGTCGACCAAGTCGTTCGCGCCTGCGAGGAGCTTGCCAAATGAAGCACGCGATTCGTCACATCCACTTCGTCGGCATCGGCGGCTCGGGCATGAGCGGCATCGCCGAAGTGCTGCTCAACCTGGGCTACAAGATCTCCGGCTCCGACCTGTCCGACAGCGCGACCCTCAAGCGCCTGGCCAGCCTCGGCATCGCGACCTTCGTCGGCCATGACGCCGCGAACATCGCGGGCGCCGATGCGGTCGTCACCTCGACCGCGGTCAACGCCGAGAACCCCGAAGTGGTGGCGGCGCGCGAGAAGCGCATCCCGGTGGTGCCGCGCGCCATGATGCTGGCCGAGCTGATGCGGCTCAAGCAGGGCGTCGCGATCGCCGGCACCCACGGCAAGACCACCACCACCAGCCTGGTGGCCAGTGTGCTGGCGGCCGCCGGGCTCGATCCGACCTTCGTCATCGGCGGCCGGCTCAACAGCGCCGGCGCCAATGCGCAGCTCGGCAGCGGCGACTACATCGTGGTCGAAGCCGACGAGTCCGATGCCTCGTTCCTGAACCTGCTGCCGGTGATGGCGGTGGTCACGAACATCGATGCCGACCACATGGAGACCTACGGGCACGACTTCGCGAGGCTCAAGAAGGCCTTCGTCGATTTCCTGCATCGAATGCCCTTCTATGGCGTCGCGATTCTCTGCATCGACGACCCGGCCGTGCGCGAGATCGTGACGGCGGTGTCCTGCCCGGTGACCAGCTACGGCTTCGACGAGGACGCCCAAGTGCGCGCGGTCAACGTGCGCGCGGTGGGCTCGCAGATGCACTTCACGGCCCAGCGCCGCAACGGCGTGACGCTGCCCGACCTCGATATCGTGCTGAACCTGCCGGGCGAGCACAACGTGCGCAATGCGCTCGCGGTGATCGCGGTGGCGGTGGAGCTCAACGTGCCCGACGAAGCGGTGCAGCGCGGCCTGGCCGACTTCAAGGGCGTGGGCCGGCGCTTCCAGCGCTATGGCGAGGTCCCGCTCTCCGGCGCCCGCACGGGCCGTTTCACGCTGATCGACGACTACGGCCACCACCCGGTCGAAATGGCGGCGACCATCGCTGCCGCACGCGGCGCCTTTCCGGGCCGGCGCCTGGTGCTGGCCTTCCAGCCGCATCGCTTCACGCGCACCCGCGACTGCTTCGAGGACTTCGTCAAGGTGATCGGCCAGGCCGATGCGGTGCTGCTGGGCGAGGTCTACGCAGCCGGCGAGGCGCCGATCGTGGCGGCCGATGGCCGCTCGCTGGCGCGCGCGTTGCGCGTCGCGGGCAAGGTTGAGCCGGTGTTCGTCGACGAGATCGCGGCCATGCCGCAGGCGATCCTGGACAACGCGCGCGAGGGCGACGTCGTGATCTGCATGGGCGCCGGTTCGATCGGCGCGGTACCGGCCAAGGTGGTCGAGATCGGCGCGCTGGCGCCGCAGAAATCAGAGCGCTTCACGCGCGAAGGGAGGGCGCTGTGAGCGTCGTCGATCCAAAGGCCTTCGGCAAGGTCGCGGTGCTGTTCGGTGGCAGTTCGGCCGAGCGCGAGATTTCGATCATGTCGGGCACCGGCGTACTCGAGGCGCTGCGCGCGCGCGGCGTCGACGCGCATGCCTTCGACCCGGCCGAGCGCGATTTGGCCGAACTCAAGCGCGAAGGCTTCGCGCGCTGCTTCGTCGCGCTGCACGGCCGCCACGGCGAGGACGGCACGGTGCAGGGCGCGCTCGAACTGCTCGGCCTTCCCTACACCGGCTCGGGCGTGATGGCCTCGAGCGTGGCGATGGACAAGGTCATGACCAAGCGCATCTGRCATGCCGACGGCCTGCCGACGCCACGCTACGTGCGCCTGGCCTTCGACCAGCAGAGCCGCGAGCAGATCAACGCCGTGCCCGACGTGCTGGGCCTGCCGCTGATCGTCAAGCCGCCGCGCGAGGGTTCCTCCATCGGCGTCACCAAGGTGCAGGGCTACTCGCAGATGCAGGATGCGGTCGCCCTTGCGGTGCGCTACGACGCCGACGTGCTGTGCGAGGAGTTCATCGAGGGCGAGGAAGTGACCTGTGCCGTGCTCGGCAGCGGCCTCGACGCCGTGGCGCTGCCGGTGGTGCGCATCGCCGCCCCCGAGGGCGCCTACGACTACCAGAACAAGTACTTCACCGATGAGGTCAAGTACCACTGTCCGAGCGGTCTGCCCGAAGCCGAGGAACACGAGATCCGCCGCATCGCGGTGGCCGCCTACCACCAGCTCGGCTGCCGCGGCTGGGGCCGCGCCGACCTGATGATCCGGGCCAGCGACCGCAAGCCCTTCCTGCTCGAGATGAACACCTCGCCGGGCATGACCAGCCACTCGCTCGTGCCGATGTCGGCCCGCGCCGCAGGCATCGCCTACGAGGACCTGTGCCTGCGCGTGCTGGCCACGGCCACGCTGGATTCGGGCCTGCCTGGAGGCGCCGCCTGGCCATGACACGCAGCATCCCCGTGCCCTTCGACGTCAAGCTCATGAACGTGCTCGCGACCCTCGTGTTCGTGATGTTCGCGGCCATGCTGCTGGCGGCGGGCGCCTGGTGGGTGCTGCGTCAACCGTTCTTCCCGCTGGCCGGCATCAAGGTCGACGGCGAGGTCACGCACAACAACGCGGTCACCTTGCGCGCCAACGTCGCGCCGCAGCTGGCGGGCAACTTCTTCACGGTCGACCTGGCGCACGCGCGCACTGCGTTCGAGTCGGTGCCCTGGGTCCGCAAGGCGGTGGTGCGGCGCGAGTTCCCGAACAAGCTGCGCGCCACGCTGACCGAGCATGTGCCTGTCGCGCATTGGGGCGACGAGGCCGGCTCGAAGCTGATCAACGGCTTCGGCGAGGTATTCGAGGCCAACGTGGCCGAGGTCGACGACGACCTGCCGCGGCTCGACGGTCCTGCCGAGCAGGCCGGCCAGGTGCTGGGCATGTTCCGCGTGCTGGCGCCGCTGTTCCAGCCCTACGACCTCGCCATCGACCAGCTCACGCTGACCAGCCGCGGCAGCTGGCGCGTGCTGCTCGACACCGGGGCCGTGATCGAGCTCGGTCGCGGCCAGGGCGAGGAGGTGGTGGCACGCACGCAGCGCTTCCTGCGCACCGTGACGCCGGTGGCGGGCCAGTACGGGCGTACGGTGGCGGCGGTCGAGGGGGCCGACCTGCGACACAACGAGGGCTACGCGCTGCGCTTGCGTGGCGTGACGACGGTCGTTGCCGACCCGAAGAAAAAGTAGAGAGAGCGAACAGAGGAAGCACATGTCCAAAGAGTACAAAGATCTCGTTGTCGGTCTCGACATCGGCACCGCCAAGGTGATGGCAGTGGTCGCCGAGGTGCTGCCCAACGGCGAGCTCAAGCTGGCCGGGCTCGGCATTGCGCCGAGCAATGGGCTCAAGCGCGGCGTGGTGGTGAACATCGACGCCACGGTGCAGAGCATCCAGCAGGCGCTGAAGGAGGCCGAGCTGATGGCCGACTGCAAGATCACCCGCGTCTACACCGGCATCACCGGCAGTCATATCCGCGGCATCAATTCGAGCGGCATGGTGGCGGTCAAGGACAAGGAGGTCACGCCGGCCGACGTTGCCCGCGTGGTCGAGACGGCGCGCGCCATCAACATCTCCAGCGACCAGCGGCTGTTGCTGGTGGAGCCGCAGGAGTTCGTGATCGACGGCCAGGATGTGAAGGAGCCGATCGGCATGAGCGGCATGCGCCTGGAGGCCAAGGTGCACATCGTGACCGGGGCCCAGAGCGCGGCCGAGAACATCATCAAGTGCGTGCGCCGCTGCGGCCTCGAGGTCGATCAGCTGATGCTGAATCCGCTGGCCTCCAGTTTGGCGGTGCTGACCGAGGACGAGCGCGAACTCGGCGTCGTGCTGGTCGACATCGGCGCCGGCACCACCGACGTGGCGATCTTCACCAACGGCGCGATTCGCCACACGGCGGTGATTCCGATCGCCGGCGACCTGATCACCAGCGACATCGCGATGGCGCTGCGGACGCCGACCAAGGACGCCGAGGACATCAAGGTCGAGAACGGCTTCGCCAAGCAGCTGCTGGCCGATCCCGATACCCAGGTCGAGGTGCCGGGCCTGGGCGACCGCGGACCGCGCATGCTGAGCAAGCAGGCGCTGGCCGGCGTGATCGAGCCGCGCATCGAGGAGATCTTCTCGCTGGTGCAGCAGGTGGTGCGCGAGTCGGGCTACGAGGAGGTGCTGTCCTCGGGGGTGGTGCTGACCGGCGGCAGCGCGGTGATGCCGGGCATGGTCGAGCTCGGCGAGGACATCTTCCTTAAGCCGGTGCGGCGCGGCATTCCGAAGTACTCGAGCGCGCTGTCCGACATGGTCGCGCAGCCGCGTGCCGCGACCGTGATGGGCCTGCTCGAGGAAGCACGCTATGCGCGAATGCGCGGCTTCAAGGTGGCGCAGAAGAACGGTTCCGTCAAGACCGCGTTCGGCCGCTTCAAGGACTTCATCGTGGGGAATTTCTGATCATGAACCCTCACCGTCTGTGGCTGGCGCGCGGCAGTCCGCCCCTGCATTTCAACGAGCGATGGCGACGAACAGGACCTCCGCCCTGACAGCGCAACGGTTACCCACAAAAAATTCATTCATCAATAAACGGCAACTGCAAATTCAAGGAGTCAGAAAAATGGCTATCGAAATGATCGAGATCGAAGAGTTCAACCAGGGCACCCAGATCAAGGTGATCGGTGTCGGCGGTGGCGGCGGCAACGCGGTCGCGCACATGATGGAGCGCGGCGTGCAGGGCGTGCAGTTCGTCTGCGCCAACACCGACGCGCAGGCGCTGTCGCGCAGCAACGCCCACAAGACGATCCAGCTGGGCACCAACGGACTCGGCGCCGGCAGCAAGCCCGAGAAGGGCCGAGATGCCGCCGAGGCCGCGATCGACGACATCCGCGAATCGATCGCCGGTGCGCACATGCTGTTCATCACGGCCGGCATGGGCGGTGGCACGGGCACCGGCGCRGCGCCGGTGATCGCGCGCATCGCCAAGGAGATGGGCATCCTGACCGTGGGCGTGGTGACCAAGCCCTTCGACTGGGAAGGCGGCCGCCGCATGACCAACGCCGACGCCGGGCTGGCCGAACTCGAAGCCAACGTCGACTCGCTGATCGTGGTGCTCAACGAGAAGCTGCTCGACGTGCTCGGCGAGGAGGTGACCCAGGACGAGGCCTTCGCGCATGCCAACGACGTGCTGAAGAACGCGGTCGGCGGGATCTCGGAAATCATCAACGAGTACGGCGGCGTGAACGTCGACTTCGAGGACGTGCGCACCGTGATGGGCGAGCCCGGTAAGGCCATGATGGGCACGGCAGCAGCCAGCGGCCCGGACCGCGCCCGCATCGCGGCCGAGCAGGCCGTGGCCTGCCCGCTGCTCGAAGGCATCGACCTCTCGGGCGCCAAGGGCGTGCTGGTGCTGGTCACCGCATCGAAGGCCTCGCTCAAGCTGAGCGAGTCGAAGCTGGCCATGAACACCATCCGCGCCTATGCCTCCCCGGATGCGCACGTGATCTACGGCGCCGCCTACGACGACAACTTGGGCGACGAGATGCGCGTGACCGTGGTCGCGACCGGCCTGTCGCGCCAGGATGCGCGCCGCCAGGCACCGACGCTCGAAGTGATCCGCACCGGCACCGACAACATCCCGTTCACCGTGCCGACCCTCGGCACGGGCACGGGCCACGCCGCCAGCCAGCCGAACTACGACGGCATGGCCGTGCCCAGCGTGTGGCGGACCAACCGCACCATGGCGGCGGCCAAGGTCGATGCGCTGTCGTCGGGCGGCATGGACGATTTCGAGATCCCGGCCTTCCTGCGCCGCCAGGCCGACTGAGGCGTGCCGGAGTGTCGGCTATCGGGGACATAGCGAGGCGGACGGTGCGGGGGGCACCCCGCGCCTCTAAAATGCCGTCCGTRCTGTCCCAACGAACCCTCAAATCGATCACCCGCGCCGTTGGCGTGGGGCTGCACAGCGGGCAGCGGGTCGAACTGACGCTGCGACCGGCGCCGGTCGACCACGGCATCGTGTTTCGACGGGTCGACCTGCCCGAGCCGGTCGAGATCGCGATGACCGCCGAGTCGGTGACCGACACCCGGCTGGCGTCGACCATCTCGGCGGGCGGGGCCAAGGTCCAGACCGTGGAGCACCTGATGTCGGCCTGCGCCGGGCTGGGCATCGACAATCTGCTGATCGACATCACGGCCGACGAGGTACCGATCCTCGACGGCTCGGCCTCGTCCTTCGTCTTCCTGCTGCAGAGCGCAGGCATCCAGTCGCAGGCCGCGCCGCGGCGCTTCATCCAGGTCACGAAGCCGGTCGAAGTGCGCGAAGGCGAGGGCGCCGATGCCAAGTGGGCGCGGCTCGAGCCGTACCACGGCTACAAGCTCAGCTTTGAGATCGACTTCGACCATCGCGTGGTCAACTCGACCGGGCAGCGCGTCGAGTTCGACCTCGGCAGCGGCTCCTACAGCCGCGACATCGCGCGCGCGCGGACTTTCGGATTCACGAAAGAAGTCGAGTACATGCGCTCCAAGGGCCTGGCCTTGGGCGGGGGCCTCGACAACGCGATCGTGATGGACGACACCAAGGTGCTCAATGCGGGCGGGCTTCGCTACGACGACGAGTTCGTCAAGCACAAGATCCTCGACGCGATGGGCGACCTGTACGTGATCGGCAAGCCGCTCCTGGCCGCCTACAGCGCGTTCCGCTCGGGCCATGGGCTCAACAACAAGCTGCTGCGCGAACTGCTTGCGCATCCGGACGCCTACGCGGTCGTGACCTTCGACGACGAGAAGCGGGCACCGGCCGGCTTCGCCGAAGTCGCGCGCGCCTGGTAGCGCGCCGCACGCCTGCCTTCGATGCTGCTGTTCCGCTGGGCCATCCTGCTGCTGCTCCTGGTGGCGGGCATCACGTTCGCGTTCTATGCCGGCACCGGGCAGCTCAAGTACCGGCGCTTCGGCTGGATCGTGCTCAAGTGGACCCTGCTGGCAGCCTTCGGCTTCTTCGCGGTGCTGATCGCCGAGCGGGCGTTCTAGCTCAGCGTGTCCTTACCGTTTGGTAAGGAGATCGAATGCACGCCACTCTCACATCCAAAGGCCAGATGACGCTGCCGAGTGCGGCGAGAGCCCGGCTGGGTCTGGCGGCCGGCGATCGGCTCCTGGCACCATCGTCCTCAAGCGTCCGACGCCAAGCGCCGTCAAGTCGCTGCGTGGCCTGCTGCCGCGGCCCGAAAGGGCGCTGAGCGTCGACGAAATGGACGCCGGGATCGCGACGCACTTGCGCCAGAAGCACCGCCACGGCGCTGCCAAGTGATCGCGCTCGATGCTAACGTGCTGGTGAGATTGCTCACCAATGACGATCCGCGGCAGGTCGCCAAGGCTGAAGCCTGGCTGCGCGACAACGCCAGCGCGCGTTCCCCTGCCTATGTCGATCACATCGTTCCTTGCGAATTGAGTTGGGTTCTGGAGCGCAGCTACGGCTACGCGCGCGAACTGGGGTTCACCAGGCGTTGAGCGCGCTGCTGGACCATGACCGGATCAAGCTCGAATCCGCGGAGCTGGTCCGACAGGCGCTCAGCCTGCATGCGTCGGGCCCCGCCGACTTCTCGGACTACCTGCTCGCCGCGCGGGCGCAGGCGGCCGGCCATGCCCCGGTTCTGACTTTCGACAGAAAGGTCGCGAAGACCTCCACGCATCGACTGCTTCGATGAGTCGCGCCTGCCCCTGGCGTGATCATCAGCGCGTCCGCCCGTCCCGATAGCGTCCGCTGGTGCTGTGCCCGAGCACGGTGGCCTGGCCCAGGCGGGCCAGCGATGCACCCACGTGCGCGTGGGTGATCGCGATCCCGAGCGCGTCGGCCGCGTCGCTCCCCGGAAGCCCTGGCAGATGCAGCAGCCGCTTGACCATCTCCTGCACCTGCGCCTTGGCCGCGCGCCCATGGCCCGCCACCGCCTGCTTCATCTGCAGCGCCGTGTACTCCGAGACCGCGAGGTTGCGGCTCACCAGTGCTGTCAGGCAGGCGCCGCGGGCCTGGCCCAGCAGCAGCGTGGATTGCGGATTGACGTTGACGAAGATGATCTCGACCGCGGCCGCATCGGGCTGGTAGCGCGCCGTGAGCTCGCCGATGCCGTCGAACAGCACCTTGAGCCGCGCCGGCAGTTCGCCGGTGCCGAGGTGGCGGGTGCTGATGGTCCCGCTGGCAACATAGCGCAGCGCGTGGCCGTCGACGTCGACCACGCCGAAGCCGGTGGTCTGCAGTCCGGGATCGATGCCGAGGATTCGCATGGGTGGGGGCGCTTCCTTCAAGCGCCGAAATACCAGCGCACCGAGTGGAAGAACACCGGCGCCGCGAAGCAGAGGGCATCGACCCGGTCGAGCAGGCCGTTGGCGCCGGTCACGCCAACGCCGCGGCGGCCCCAGTTGGGAATGCCGCGGTCGCGCTTGAGCGCCTTCATCACGAGGTGGCCCATCGAGCCCGCCACGCAGGCGATCAGCGATACCGCGAGCGCCTGTCCGAACTTGAAGGGCGTGATGAAGGAGAACAGCGCACCGACCGCGCTGGCGATCGCCATGCCGAGCGCCCAACTGGTCCAGTTGAAGCCGCGGCTCACGCGCGGCGCGAAAGGCTCCTGCATGAAGAGGCGGTGCCGGACCTCACCCAGCCAGCCGGGCGGCTGAGGCGGCGGCGGCGCGCCTTCGGGCGGCATCGCCTTGCGCCGCGACACCAGATGCTGCACTAGCATGCAGGTCTGGACCACGAACACCAGGAAGAACACCAGGAAGGCGTTCTTGCCCTCGTAGCCCGGGAAGGACAGCAGCAGCAGCGCCGGCACGTGGCTCATGCCGTAGACGCAGACCATGATGCCCCACTGCAGCTTGGCAGTGCGCTCGAGGAAGTGGCTCGGGTCGTCGGCCAGCGCGCTCACCACCGGGATCGCGAGGAAGGCATAGACCGGGATGAACACCGTGAAGAGGTCGAAGTGCGCGGTCGTCACCAGCCAGAACTGGATCGGCAGCACCACGAAGAAGGCCAGGATCAGGCTGCGGTGGTCGCTGCGCCGGGTCGGTGACAGCGTGATGAACTCGCGCAGCGCCAGGAAGGCGATCAGCGCGAACAGCAAGGTCGCCACCGTTTCGCCCAGCGCCCAGCCGATCCAGAAGATCACCGCCATGAACCAGGTGGTGCGCAGCAGCTTGCGGAAGTGGAGCAACTCACGCTGCCAGATCTCGTCGTGGACCGGATTGCGCCGTTCCTTGAAGCTCAGCATGAAGGCCACGATGCTGACGATGACCAGCAGCCCGAATACGATCACGAACAGGGCCGCGACCTGGTGGGTCGGGGAGAGATTGCGCAGGTACTGGTTCATGTGGCCGGCCCTAGACGTTGCGCAGCGCGACCACCGCCTCGCGCGCCCGGTCCAGGAAAGGGCGGCGCTCCTCGCCCTCCTCAAGCCGGACCGGCGCGCCGAAGGTGACCGAGCACAGGATCGGCACCGGCACCACCTCGCCCTTGGGCATCACGCGCTGCACGTTGTCGATCCAGGCCGGCACCAGCACCACCTCGGGGAACATCTGGGCCAGCGTGAAGAGTCCCGACTTGAACTTCTGCGGCTCGCCCGTGTGCCCGCGCGTGCCCTCGGGAAAGATGATGATCGAGTCGCCGCTTTGCAGCGCTTCGATCAAGGGTTGCAAGGGGGCCAGCGCCTCCGCGCTGCCCGGGGGCGCGAGTGGCGAAGGCTCCGGCGCGGGCACCGGCGGCGACAGCGGGATCTCGAACTGGGCGCTGCCGGGCTCGACCGTCGCGACCAGCGTCGGCGCATCGTCGAACGACGGCTCGATCCGCTCGACGGGCCGCGGCTCGGGCGGCGCCGGTGGCACCACCGGCGCGCCGCCGCCGCGCTCGACGTAGATCGCGTTGAACACCTCGGTCGTGATCCAGCGCTTGAACGGCGTGTTGGCCCAGTAGTCGCGTGCCGCGATCGGCCGGGTGATGCTGCGCAGTTCCTCGGGCAGGGCGGCCCAGATCATCACGAGGTCGAGGTGGCTCTGGTGATTGGCGAAATAGATGCGCTGCTCGGCCTTGGGCGGACAGCCCCACCAGCGTGCCTGGGCACCCGTGAGCAGCCGGATTAAGGCCAGCAGTCCCCACGCCATCAACTTTGCAAGCATGGCGCCGATGATACGGGGCGCTCAGGGCAGTTCTGCGGCCGGCATGCGCGCCGCGATCGTTGCCGATCGGCTCGCCAGATAGCCCGAGCCTAGGCGGCGCTCGAAGAACTTCGGGCTCGGCAGCATCACGGCCAGCCGCGCCGCCTCGTTGACACCCAGGCGCGAAGCGGGCTTCTTGAAGTAATGCTGCGCCGCGGCCTCGGCGCCGAAGATGCCTTCGCCCCACTCGACGTTGTTGAGGTAGATCTCGAGGATCCGTTCCTTGCTCAGGAACAACTCGAGCGCGGTGGCCAGCACCAGTTCCTGGCCCTTCCTGAGCATCGTGCGCTCGCTCGACAGCAGCAGGTTCTTGGCCAGTTGCTGCGTGATGGTCGAGCCGCCGCGCAGCGGAGCCGGGCGCGGCTCCTTGCCGCGCGCGCGCATCTGCGCGGCGCGCTTCGCGGCGAGCTCCTCGGCCTTGGCATTGCGTTGGCGGGCCCTCTCGATCGCCTCCCACTCGACGCCCTGGTGGTAGACGAACTCGCTGTCCTCGCTGGCAATCACCGCCCGCTTGAGGGTGTCCGAGATCTGGCTGTAGGGCAGCCACTGCTGGCGCCATTCGCGCCCGCCGTTGCTGCGCCCCTGAGTGGCGAGCTGCCAGGCCTCGGAGCGCTGGAAGGCCGTCGACTGCGGGTCGATCACCGCCATCGCGGCGATCCGCAGGATGAAGAAGAGCTGCAGCGCGAAGGCCGCGATCAGCACGCAGCCGAGCAGGCGCAGGACGGCCCTCACCGGGCCTCGACGAGGGCGCGCAGTTCGGCCAGCACCGGCGCCGTCGGCGGCCGCACGCCACGCCAGATCTCGAAGGCCTCGGCGGCCTGCTCGACCAGCATGCCGAGGCCGTCGCGCGGCACGGCGCCGTGGTCGCGCGCCCATTGCATGAAACCGGCGGCCGCTGGCCCGTACATCATGTCGACCGCCAGGGCGCCGGGCTTCAGCACGCTGGCCGTCACCGGCACGGCATCGCCGCCGAGGCTCGACGCGGTGGCATTGACCAGCACGTCGAAGGCGCCGGGCACGGCATCGAGCGGCTGGGCTTCCAGCGACACGTGATGCTGCAGCGCGAGCGCCGCGTGCCGCTGCACCAGCGCGATCGCCTTGCCGAGCGTGCGGTTGGCCACGACCACGCGGCGCGGACCGGCTTCGAGTAGCGGGCCGAGCACGCCGGCCGCGCCGCCGCCCGCGCCCAGCAGCAGCAGGTCGCGGTCCTTCAGGGCGACGCCGGCGTGCTGCGTGATGTCGTAGACCAGCCCGATGCCGTCACTGTTGTCGCCGTGCACGCCATCGTCGCGGAAGCTCACCACGTTGACCGCCTGGGCCAGCGCGGCGCGGGGCGTCAGGTGCTGCGAAAGCGCCGCGGCCTCGAACTTGAAGGGCACCGTGACGTTGCAGCCGCGCGCCGTGCCCGTGGTCTCGGCCCGGAACGCCGCCACCGCGCCGGCGAAGTCGTCGA
The DNA here is from genome assembly GCF_056401695.1 of Variovorax sp. P4_D9. Lineage (NCBI taxonomy): Bacteria > Pseudomonadati > Pseudomonadota > Betaproteobacteria > Burkholderiales > Comamonadaceae > Variovorax > Variovorax sp. P4_D9. Next base: position 24,703 of record NZ_JBFUIU010000001.1, on the reverse strand, counting down.
GCGGCGCCAGCCGGCGGCCGTACTGGAGTTGCTGGCCGGTCAGTTCGGCGAAGCGCGCATGGATCCAGGGCGAGCGGCTGTGTTCGACCGGATGGCCCATCACGCAGTACAGGTCGGTCATCGTCGGATGGTCATTATCTTGACGAGAGCTGAGTCTCCAGCGTCTCGTCGCGGGTGAACTTGAAGCGCGAGGGCAGCACGATCTGGTCGGTCTGGCGCCGCATCGCGTCGGTGAACTTGCCGAAGCCGCCGATGCTGCGCACGATCGCTTGCGCGCGCCGGTCGAGCGTGCGGTCGCCGGAGCTCTCGACGATGTCGGTCGACAGGATCGAGCCGTCGTGGTTGACGGTCACCATCATGGTCAGCTCGCCGTACAGCTTCTTGCCGGCGGCTTCGGGGAAATTCTCGGTGCCGCGGACCTCGATCTTGCGGCGCAGCGCGTCGACGTAGGCGGCGTAGGCGGCCTCGCGCGTGGCCGGGCTGATGTAGCGCTTCTTGGGCCGCGCGTTCTCCTCGTTCACGCGGCGCTCGATCTCGGCCAGCAGCTCGACCAGCTGGCGCCGCTTCTCTTCGCGGGCCGCGACCTCGCTCGGGTTGCCCTGGGCCCGCGGATCGGGCACCGGCATGCTGGCGAGCTGCTGCTTGATCTGGGCCAGCAGCAGCATCTGCTGCTGCTGCATCGCCTCGACCTGGCGCTGGGCATCGTCCATCGAGTCGCCGATGGCGGTGAAGGTCGACGGCGGCAGCGGACTCGTGGCGCGGCCCTTGTCGAGGTCGCCGCCGCCGGCCAGCGAGGCCTGGGCGATCGCCTTGGCCTTGTCCGGGCGCTCGTTGGTCCTGGCGTTGACCAGGATCACCTCGAGCGGCGTCTCCTTGAAGACCCGGTTGAAGGACTCCGGGTCGACGAAGCGCACCGCCAGCAATGCGGCGTGCGCGACGATCGACACGCCGAGCGCGATCTGCAGCGTGCTGAGGTCGCGCAGGTTCATGCCGGTGTGTTCTCCGGTGCGGCCTCGCTGTCGGCCAGGTCGACAGCGATGGCGATCGGACCGGCGACTTCTTCCTCATCCTCGCCGCTCTCGTCCTCGGCCTGCGCATCGGCCGGCGCGGTGTCGAGCCGCTCGATGACGGTGCCATGCACGTCGAGCGCGATCTCGTCGATCGAGCCGAGCCGCACGCGCACCCGGGCGCCGCGCTGCAGGCCCTGCGTGCCGGCCACCTCGAACACCAGCGGCAGGGCGTCGACACGCACCAGCGCGCCGTTCGGCAGTTCCTTGATGAGGGTCGCCTCGAGCTCGGTGATGCCTTGCTGCTGCAGGTACTTGAGGGTCCAGAAGCGTTCCATGCCGCCCTGGTGGCCGTTGTAGGTGCTGTAGGCGGCATCGAAGCCCGAGAGGATCGAGAACAGGTCGGCATCCTTGGGCTTGAACGGTGCCGCCAGCGCGGCGGTCTTGCCGTGGCGGGCGGCCGCGATGATCTGCCACTGGTTCACGAGGTCGGTGTAGCGGCGCAGCGGCGAGGTGCTCCAGGCGTAGCTCTTCACGCCCAGGCCGGCGTGCGGCAAGGCCCGCGTGCCCATGCGCACCTTGATGCCGGGCGCCAGGCTGGCCTGGCTGCGGTAGAGGCCGGGCACGCCGAGTTCGCCGAGCCAGCCGCCCCAGCTGCTGTTGGCCAGGATCATGGCCTCGGAGACGATCAGGTCGAGCGGCGCGCCGCGCTGCCGGGTGCCGATCTGCACCTCTTCGTTGCCGGTCGGCTCACCCTCGTGGCCGACCAGGCGGAAGGTGTAGTCGGGCCGGCTGAAGTTCTCGGGTTTGCCGCGCACCACCTCGCGCTGCGCCTTCAGCTGCTTCGCCAGGCGGAACAGGAAGGACAGCGGCGCGCGCAGTGGCGCCAGCAGCGCGGGCGCGTCGGCAGCGCCGACCGATGCGTCTTCGAGCCATGGCTGGCTGATCACGGTGTCGAGCTGGTCATGGCGCAGGTTGGCGACGATCGGCACCCGTTCGAGCCGGGTCTCGGTGCCTTTCAGCGCCAGCGACTCTTCGTCGAAGGTGGCGTAGAGCGAGACGGCCGGGCAGTCGCGCCCTTCCTGCAGGGTATAGGCCTCGACCACGTGGTCGGGCAGCATCGTGATCTTGTGGCCCGGCATGTAGACGGTCGACATCCGCGTGCGCGCCACCTGGTCGATGGCGCTGCCCGGCACCAGGGCCAGGCCGGGCGCGGCGATGTGGACGCCGACCACCACGGTGCCGCTGCCGAGCCCCTGGACCGACAGCGCGTCGTCGATCTCGGTGGTCTGCGAATCGTCGATCGAGAAGGCCTGCACCGCAGCCAGTGGCAGCTCGTCGGCGATCGCCGGCGCCTGCAGCGCCGGGAAGCCGGTGCCCTTGGGGAAGTTCTCGAACAGGAAGCGGCGCCAGTGGAACTGGTAGGCCGAGTCGATCGCGCCGGCCTGCTTCAGCAGTTCAAGCGGCGGGCGCTGGGTGGCGCGGGCGGCGTCGACCACCGCCTTGTACTCGGGCGCGTTCTTGTCGGGCTTGAACAGGATCTTGAACAGCTGCTCGCGCACCGGCGCCGGGCAGACGCCGTCGGCCAGCTGGCCGGCCCATTCGGCGATCTGCGCCTGCACCAGCTTCTTCTTCTCGATCGCGGCCAGCGCCTGCTGGATGATCTCGGCTGGCGCTTTCTTGAAGCGGCCCTTGCCGGCGCGGCGGAAGTAGTGCGGGGCATCGAACAGCGCCAGCAGCGCCGCCGCTTGCTGCGCCAGCGTCGGACGAGCCTGGAAATACTCGGCGGCCAGTTCGTCGAAGCCGAATTCGCCCTCGGGCGCGAACTCCCAGGCCAGGTCGAGGTCGACCGTGGCCGCCAGCGCGCGGCCTTCGGCGATCAGCTCGGCCGGCGACGGCTTCTCGAAGCGCAACACGATGTTGGCGCCCTTGACCTTGACCCGCTTGCCGGTCTCGAGCTCCACCTGCGCCGAGGCCTCGGCCTCCGACAGGACGCGGCCGCCCAGGTATTTGCCGGCTTCTTCGAACAATACAAACATGGCGCGGATTCTCCCATGCCCGGCCCGGGCCGGCGCTCAGACCGGTTCGATGAAGGCCATGACCTCGTCGAGATGCGAGGTCTCGAAATCCGACAGGGCATGGTCGCCGCCCTCCAGCACCTTCAGCCGGCTGCCCGGATAGCGGTCCGACATGTCGCGCCAGTCCAGCACTTCGTCGCCCTTGGCGATGATCGCGAAGACCTGCTCCGGGCGGTCCAGCGGGCCGGCCTCGAGTGCGCGCAGTTCGGCGATGTACTCGGGCCGGAAATGGAAATGCTCGGCCGGATCGTGCCAGAGGGTCTGTTCGCCGATGTGGCGCACCAGGTCGCGTGCCGGATCGACTGCCGGATTCAGCAGCACCGCCCGGCAATAGGTGGTGGCAGTGACATAGGTGGCATAGAAGCCGCCGAGCGAGGAACCCACGACCGCCATCGAGCTGCGCGGCCAGTCGGCGATGCCCCGCATCACGAGCCCGATCGCCTCGCGCGGCGAGGGCGGCAACTGCGGGCACCACCAGCGCAGGTTCGGGTGCTGGCTGGCGACGCGACGCGCCATCTGGCTGGCCTTGGTCGACCGCGGCGAGGAGCGGAAGMCGTGGAGATAGAGCAGGTGGGTCGTGGGCGGCATGCAGCGATTATCGGGAACCGGGGCCCGAAATTGCCCCTGGAGCCCTTCGGACGGGCTCGGGCGGGGATAATTACGCCCCATGTCGGCCGTCTTCAACCAACCTTCGCTCGCGCGGCGCCTGTTGCCCGTGTTCCAGGGCTTCGACGGCTTCCTCGCCTTCGCCGTGCTGCTGCTGGGCTGCGCCGGCATGCTGACCATGTATTCGTCCGGCTACGACCATGGCACCCGCTTCGTCGACCACGGACGCAACATGCTGCTGGCCGGCTTCATCATGTTCGTGGTGGCACAGGTGCCGCCGCAGCGCCTGATGACCGCCGCCGTGCCGCTCTACACCGTCGGCGTGGCCCTGCTGGTGGCGGTGGCGATGATCGGCATCACCAAGAAGGGCGCCCAGCGCTGGATCAACGTCGGCGTCGTGATCCAGCCCAGCGAGATCCTCAAGATCGCGATGCCGCTGATGCTTTCCTGGTGGTTCCAGCGCCGCGAGGGCCAATTGCGGCCGCTCGATTTCGTCGTTGCGACGGTGCTGCTGGCGGTGCCGGTGGGGCTGATCATGAAGCAGCCCGACCTCGGCACCGCGCTGCTAGTGCTGGCGACCGGGCTGTCGGTCATCTTCTTTGCCGGGCTGTCGTGGAAGCTGATCGTGCCGCCGGTGGTGATCGGCCTGATCGTGGTGGCGCTGATCGTCGGCTTCGAATCCCAGCTGTGCGCCAATGGTTTCGACTGGAAGATCCTTCACGAATACCAGAAGCAGCGTGTCTGCACCCTGCTGGACCCGACCAAGGACCCGCTCGGCAAGGGTTTCCACATCATCCAGGGCATGATCGCGATCGGCTCCGGCGGCATCGGCGGCAAGGGCTTCATGCAGGGCACCCAGACCCACCTCGAATTCATCCCCGAGCGCACCACCGACTTCATCTTCGCGGCCTATTCCGAGGAATTCGGGCTGGCCGGCAACCTGGCGCTGATCGCCGCCTTCATCTTCCTGATCTTCCGCGGCCTGGCGATCGCGCTTGATGCGCCGACGCTGTTCTCGCGGCTGCTCGCGGGCGCGGTCACGATGATCTTCTTCACCTACGCGTTCGTGAACATGGGCATGGTGAGCGGCATCCTGCCGGTGGTCGGCGTGCCGCTGCCTTTCATCAGCTACGGCGGCACGGCGATGGTCACGCTGGGGTTGGGGCTGGGCATCTTGATGTCCATTTCGCGGGCCAAGCGAATGATCCAGAGTTGACCCGCTTCACGGCCGGCGAAGCCAGGCCGCCTTCGTGGAACACCGCGGAACCGGCTTCGCCGGGCCGCTGGTGTTGCCCTCGGCAGGGGGTGGGAGCGCTACACGAAGTGAGCGCGACTTGGGGGGGAGCCATAGAATCCCGGCATGATCTCCCGCGAACCCACCATCGAACGCCTCGTCACGGCGCAACAGCTCCTGCTCACGCCCTTCGGCCTCGACGAATCGCACCTGTCGCGTGCGCTCGCCGAAATCAAGGCGCACCAGGTGGACGACGCCGACCTCTACTTCCAGTACACCCGCAGCGAGGGCTGGAGCCTCGAGGAGGGGATCGTCAAGACCGGCAGCTTCAGCATCGACCAGGGCGTCGGCGTGCGCGCGGTCAGCGGCGAGAAGACGGCTTTCGCCTATTCGGACGACATTTCCGAAGCCTCGCTGCTCGATGCCGCACGCACCGTGCGCAGCATCTCGGCCGCCGGCAAGACCGCGCGGGTCAAGGCGCCGACGCGCAAGATCGCCGGCAGCCGCTCGCTCTACAACGGCGTCGACCCGATCTCGACGCTCGACAGCACCGCCAAGGTCAAGCTGCTCGAGAAGGTCGAGCAGCTGGCGCGCTCGCGCGATCCGCGGGTGGCCCAGGTCATGGCTGGGCTGGCGAGCGAATACGACGTGGTGCTGGTTGCGCGCGCCGACGGCACCCTGGCCGCCGACGTGCGGCCGCTGGTGCGCCTGTCGGTCACCGTGATCGCCGAGCAGAACGGTCGTCGCGAAGTCGGTTCCGGCGGCGGCGGCGGGCGTTTCGGCCTGGCCTACTTCGATGACGAGCACATTGCCGAGTACGTCGACCAGGCGGTCAAGTCGGCCCTGACCAATTTGGATTCCCGGCCCGCACCGGCCGGCGAAATGACCGTGGTCCTCGGTCCGGGCTGGCCCGGCATCCTGCTGCATGAGGCGATCGGCCACGGACTCGAGGGCGATTTCAACCGCAAGGGCTCCAGTGCCTTCTCGGGCCGCATCGGCGAGCGCGTAGCGGCCAAGGGCGTCACGGTGCTCGACGACGGCACCATCGCCGACCGCCGCGGCTCGCTCAACGTTGACGACGAGGGCAACGCGACCCAGCGCAACGTGCTGATCGAGGACGGCATCCTCAAGGCCTACATCCAGGATTCGCTCAACGCCCGCCTCATGAAGGCCAAGCCCACGGGCAACGGCCGGCGCGAGAGCTACGCCCATGCGCCGATGCCGCGCATGACCAACACCTACATGCTCGGCGGCGACCGGGTGCCGGAGGAAATCGTCGCCAGCATTAAGAAGGGCCTCTACGCCACCAACTTCGGCGGCGGCCAGGTCGACATCACGAGCGGCAAGTTCGTGTTCTCGGCCAGCGAGGCCTACTGGGTCGAGAAMGGCAAGATCCAGTACCCGGTGAAGGGCGCGACCATCGTCGGCAACGGTCCCGATGCGCTGACGCGCGTGACCATGATCGGCAACGACATGGCGCTGGATTCGGGCGTCGGCACCTGCGGCAAAGAGGGCCAGAGCGTGCCTGTGGGCGTCGGCCAGCCGACGCTGCGGATCGACGGATTGACGGTCGGCGGCACCGCCTGACGGCTCCTGTGCTACATTCCCTCCCCATGTCCGCTTCCCGCGCTTTCTACTTTGCCTATTTTTGGTTCCCGGTTCCCGGCGGACGAGAGGCGCGCGCGTAAAAGCAGCAGACAGCAGAACCTCCCAAAACCGCCGGTGCTTCAAGCCCGGCGGTTTTTTTTTGCCCACGACATCCAGACCCTTCGAAGGAAGCACACATGAGCACGAAAGCCGCCCCGCCCAGCGACACCTGGTACGCGAACGTCGAGAAAACCAGCCGAACCGACGACGAACGCATTAAGGACATCACTGTGTTGCCCCCTCCCGAACATCTGATCCGCTTCTTCCCGATTGCCGGGACGCCGGTGGAGTCGCTGATCACCGGCACCCGCCACGCGATCCACAAAATCATGGCCGGCAAGGACGACCGGCTGCTGGTGATCATGGGCCCGTGCTCGATCCACGACCCGGCCGCCGCGCTCGACTATGCGCGCCGCCTGAAGGCCGAGCGCGACAAGCACGCCGGCACGCTGGAGATCGTGATGCGGGTCTACTTCGAGAAGCCGCGAACCACGGTCGGCTGGAAGGGGCTCATCAACGACCCCTACCTCGACGAAAGCTACCGCATCGACGAAGGTCTGAGGATCGCGCGCCAGCTGCTGATCGACATCAACCGCATGGGGCTGCCGGCCGGCAGTGAATTCCTCGACGTGATCTCGCCGCAGTACATCGGCGACCTGATTTCCTGGGGCGCGATCGGGGCCCGCACCACCGAGAGCCAGGTGCACCGCGAACTGGCCTCGGGCCTGTCGGCGCCGATCGGCTTCAAGAACGGCACCGACGGCAACATCCGGATCGCCACCGACGCGATCCAGGCGGCAGCGCGCGGCCACCACTTCCTCTCGGTGCACAAGAACGGCCAGGTGGCGATCGTGCAGACCAAGGGTAACCGAGACTGCCACGTGATCCTGCGCGGCGGCAAGGCGCCCAACTACGACGCCACCAGCGTCGCCGCGGCCTGCAAGGACCTCGAGGCCGCCAAGCTGCCGCCCAAGCTGATGGTCGACTGCAGCCACGCCAACAGCAGCAAGCAGCACCAGAAGCAGATCGACGTGGCGCGCGACATCGCGGACCAGATCGCCGGGGGCAGCCACAGCGTGTTCGGCCTGATGGTCGAGAGCCATCTGAAGGCCGGGGCGCAGAAATTCACGCCGGGCAAGGACCCGATCGCGGCCCTGGAATACGGCCAGAGCATCACCGATGCCTGCCTGGGCTGGGAGGATTCGACCCAGGTGCTGGACATCCTCTCGCGGGCGGTCAAGAAGCGCCGCGGCTGATGTTGCCCCCACGCTCCCCCACTGCGTGTGGGTCGTTGCCCCCCGAGGGGGCGCCAGGCCGCCTTGGGGCGGCCTGGCGCCGGCCTGGGTTGCCGCTGCTGAACTGAACCTTCAGATCAGCGCGGCCAGGTCGGGCCAGTGGTGGCGCAGCAGCGCGGCTTCGTCGCCGTTGGGCTGCATGAAGGTGAAGTCGTCGAAGTCGAAGCCGGGCCCGACGGTGCAGCTGACCAGCGTGTAGTCGGGGCCCGCCGGCGTCACGATCGGCCGTGCCGCCTGCCACTGGCCGGCGGGCACCGTGTGCTGGGGGCGGGTGCCGTGGACGTCGACCGGGCCGAGGCGCAGGTGGGCGGGTGGCGTGCGCAGTGCCGCGTCGCTCGTCCAGAGCGCCAGCGGGGCGCCTTCGAGATGAATCCACACCTCGTCGGACTGCACCCGGTGCCAGCGCGAATGCTGGTCGGCCTCGAGCAGGAAATAGATGGTGGTGAGCGCATCGCGCGCCGCCCGTCCGTCGGTCGGCATCACCTGTGCGGCCGAGCGGAACATCTCGCGGAACCAGCCGCCTTCGGGATGGGGCTGCAGCTGGAGGGTTTCGATGAGTTGTCGTGCGCGCATAAGGCTCATTGTGGCGCGCGCAGCGCCGTCAGAAGCTTGTCGTGCACGGCACCGAAGCCGCCGTTGCTCATGCACACGATGTGGTCGCCGGGGCGCGCCGCCGCCGCCACCTGCGCGACCAGGGGCTCGATGGCGCCTGCCACCCGGGCCCGGCCGCCCATTGGCGACAGGGCCGCCGCCGCATCCCAGTCGAGGCCGCCGCTGTGGCAGAACGACAGATCGGCGCTCTCCAGGCTCCAGGGCAACTGGRCCGCCATGGTGCCGAGCTTCATGGTGTTGCTGCGGGGCTCGAACACCGCCAGGATGCGGTCTTGCCTGCGGCCGGCGGCGTCGAGCTTCTGGCGCAAGCCGTCGAGGGTGGTGCGGATCGCGGTCGGATGGTGGGCGAAATCGTCGTAGACCGTGATCGTCCCCGGACTGCGCGCCACGCTGCCCCGCAGCTCCATGCGGCGGCGGACGTTGCCGAAGCCGGCCAGCGCCTGGGCCGCTTCGGCCGGCGCGACGCCGACGTGCTCGGCGGCGACGATCGCGGCCAGCCCGTTCATCTGGTTGTGCAGGCCGGAGAGTTCCCATTCGACCCGGCCGACGCGCTCGCCCCGGCGCAGCACGTCGAAGGCGTCGTGCGGTCCCGAGGCCTGCCATTCGCCACCGGCGCCGAAGCGCGCCAGCTCGCTCCAGCAGCCCTGGGCCAATACGCGCTGCAGGCTTTCCTCGGTGGCGTTGACGACCACCCGGCCCCGGCCCGGCACCGTGCGCACCAGGTGGTGGAACTGCCGCTCGATCGCCGCCAGGTCGTCGAAGATGTCGGCGTGGTCGAACTCCAGGTTGTTCAGGATCGCGGTGCGCGGACGGTAGTGGACGAACTTGCTGCGCTTGTCGAAGAACGCGGTGTCGTATTCATCGGCCTCGATCACGAAGGGGGCCGTCGCATCGCGGCCCAGCCGCGCCGAGACGCCGAAGTCGAGCGGCACGCCGCCGACCAGGAAGCCGGGCGCCCGGTCGGCGCGCTCGAGGATCCAGGCCAGCATCGAGGTGGTGGTGGTCTTGCCGTGGGTGCCGGCGACGGCCATCACATGGCGGCCCTGCAGCACCTGTTCGGCCAGCCACTGCGGTCCGCTGCTGTAGGGCGCGCCGGCGTCGAGGATCGCTTCCATCAGCGGAAACTTCGGCTGGCCGTCCGCCAGCCGGGCCCGCGACACCACGTTGCCGACCACGAAGACGTCGGGCTTCAGGGCCAGCTGGTCGGCGCCGAAGCCCTCGATCAGATCGATGCCGAGCGCGCGCAGCTGGTCGCTCATCGGCGGATAGACGCCGGCGTCGCAGCCGGTCACCCGGTGGCCGGCTTCGCGGGCAAGCGCGGCCACCCCCCCCATGAAGGTGCCGCAGATGCCGAGAATATGAATGTGCATCGGTCGATTCTAGGGACGCGCTGGGGCCATCCGCCTGCAATCCGCGCAGTCCGGGCAAAATGCCGCGATGGACACGTCGAAGCAGGAAATTGCCGCCACCGCGGCCCGTCTCGTGGTCGAGGAGGGGCTGGAATACGGGCCCGCCAAGCGCCGCGCGCTGCGCGATCTTGGCTTGCCCACGCGCACCGCGCTGCCGAACAACGACGAGGTCGAGGCCGAGGTCCGCGACTACATCGAGCTATTCTGCGCCGACACCCAGCCGCAGGAACTGCATGCGCTGCGCCTGCTGGCCCTCGAATGGATGGAGCGCATGGCGCAGTTCCGCCCCCATGTGGGCGGCGCCGTCTGGCATGGCACCGCGACGCGGCTGTCGGACATCTATATCCAGTTGTTCTGTGACGATTCGAAATCGGCCGAGATCGCTTTGATCGATCACCATGTCGACTACGAGCCGCGCATGGTCACCGGCTTCCACGGCGAGCAGGTCGAGGCGCTCAGCCTGCATGCCAGCAGTCGCACGCTGGGCGAGGAGGTCGGCGTCCACTTGCTGGTCTACGACCTGGACGACTTGCGTGGGGCGCTCAAGCCCGACTCGCAGGGGCGGGCGCCGCGGGGCAACCTGGCGGCGCTCCGGCGGCTGATGGAAAACAAGAGGGACGGCGGATGAGCGCCGCGCCCGGACGCCCCAAGCAAGCTTGCACCGCAGTGCGAAGCACGAAGGTACTCCAATGAGCCCGAGTTCGACACGGCGCGCCTGGCTCTATGGCGGCGTAGCCGCGGTCGCGGCCGCCGCCGGGATCGGCGGTGCCTGGTGGAAACAGCGCCAGGGCGGCAGCGATGGCGCAGAGACGCTCGACCCGGCCTTCTGGTTGCAGCGATTCGAGCGGCCGGAGGGYGGAGAACTTGCGCTCGAAAGTTTGCGCGGCAAACCCCTGCTGATCAACTTCTGGGCCACCTGGTGTCCGCCCTGCGTCGAGGAAATGCCGATGATCGACGCCTTCTTCCGTGAAAACAACGCCAATGGCTGGCAAGTGATTGGATTGGCCATCGATCAGCCCAGCGCCGTGCGTAAGTTCCTGGCCCGGACGGCGGTCAGCTACCCGATTGGCCTCGCGGGCCTGCAGGGCACCGAACTGGTCAAGCAGCTTGGCAATACGGCGGGCGGGCTGCCCTTCACCCTGGTGGTCGATCCGGGCGGGAGGATCGCGGCGCGTAAAATTGGCAAGCTCGACGCCGCCGACCTGCAATCATGGCGACGGGCATAGTTCACGGCTAGAATCCAGCCCCTATCAATCCGGTAGTTGGCGTTGAAACGCCGAAATAACCGGATCTTCAGGCGAGTTAAATTCAAATGACCGGCAAAGCCGGCGCTGGAGTCCCATGGATCTACGCAAGCTCAAGACACTGATCGACCTGGTGTCCGAATCCAACATTTCCGAGCTGGAAATCACCGAAGCCGAAGGCAAGGTTCGTATCGTCAAGGGCGGTATCGCGGCACCGGTTCAGTACGTCCAGACTCTGGCTGCACCGGCCGTCGTTCAACAGGCTGCCAGCGCGGCACCGGCCATTGCGGCGGCGCCCGCGGCTGCGCCGGCCGAGGCCGCACCGGTGGGCCATGCGATCAAGTCGCCGATGGTCGGCACCTTCTATCGATCTTCGAGCCCGGGCGCCCCGGCCTTCGTGGAGATCGGCAGCCAAGTCAAGGAAGGCGACACGGTCTGCATCATCGAGGCAATGAAGATCCTCAACGAGATCGAGGCCGACAAGTCCGGAACCGTGACCCAGATCCTCGGCGAGAACGGCCAGGCGGTCGAGTACGGCCAGCCGCTGTTCATCATCGAGTGAGCATGTTCAAGAAGATCCTGGTCGCCAACCGCGGCGAGATTGCGCTGCGAATCCAGCGCGCCTGCAGTGAACTGGGCATCAAGGCGGTGATGGTCTATTCCGAAGCCGATCGCGAGGCCAAGTACGTCAAGCTGGCCGAGGAAGCGGTGTGCATCGGCCCCGCGCCGTCCTCGCAGAGCTACCTGAACATGCCCGCCATCATCTCGGCGGCCGAAGTGACCGACTCGGAGGCGATCCATCCGGGCTACGGCTTCCTGAGCGAGAACGCCAACTTCGCCGAGCGCGTCGAGCAGAGCGGCTTCCAGTTCATCGGCCCGACGCCCGAGTCGATCCGCATCATGGGCGACAAGGTGTCGGCCAAGCAGGCGATGATCAAGGCCGGCGTGCCCTGCGTGCCGGGCTCCGAGGGCGAGCTTTCGGACGACGCGAACACCAACAAGCGCATCGCGCGGGCGATCGGCTATCCGGTCATCATCAAGGCCGCAGGCGGTGGCGGCGGGCGCGGCATGCGCGTGGTCCACACCGAGGCGGCGCTGGTCAATGCGATCCAGATGACCAAGGCGGAAGCCGGCGCGGCCTTCAACAATCCCGCCGTCTACATGGAGAAATTCCTCCAGAACCCGCGCCACATCGAGATCCAGATCCTCGCCGACAAGCACAAGAACGCGGTCTACCTGGGCGAGCGCGACTGCTCCATGCAGCGGCGCCACCAGAAGGTGATCGAGGAATCGCCGGCGCCGGGCGTCCCGCGCAAGCTGATCGAGAAGATCGGCGAGCGCTGCGCCGCCGCCTGCAAGAAGATCGGCTACCGCGGTGCCGGCACCTTCGAGTTCCTCTACGAGAACGGCGAGTTCTACTTCATCGAGATGAACACCCGCGTGCAGGTGGAGCATCCGGTGACCGAGTTCACCACCGGCATCGACATCGTGAAGACGCAGATCATGGTGGCGGCGGGCGAGAAGCTGCCCTTCACCCAGCGGCAGATCGAGATGCGCGGCCACGCGATCGAGTGCCGCATCAACGCCGAGGACCCGTACAAGTTCGTGCCCTCGCCGGGGCGCATCACGATGTGGCATCCGCCGGGCGGACCGGGCGTGCGCGTGGACTCCCACGTGTACACCAACTACTTCGTGCCGCCGAACTACGATTCGATGATCGGCAAGATCATCGTCTACGGCGACACGCGGGAACAGGCGATGGCGCGCATGCGCACGGCGCTCAACGAGACCGTGATCGAAGGCATCCAGACCAACATCGCGCTGCATCGCGAACTGATGGTCGACGCCAACTTCATGAACGGCGGCACCAACATCCACTATCTCGAAGAGTGGCTCAGCGCCCACAAGCGCTGAGAGGAATCGCCGTGTTCGAACTTCGCCTGCTGGCACCCGAGGATCTGGTCGAAACCGTCAGCGACGCGCTCGACGCGCTCGATGCGCTGAGCGTCTCGGTCGAGGATGCCGACGCCCAGACCGACGCCGAGCAGGCCCTGTTCGGGGAGCCGGGCATGCCGCCACCCAAGGACGGCTGGCAGCGTTCGCGCGTGATCGCGCTGTTCGCCTCCGAGGCGCTGGCGCGCGAGGCGGCGGCGTTGCTCGAGGCGCAGGATTTCTTCGCCGAATGCCGGCTGTTGGGCCTGGCCGACGTGCCCGAGCAGGACTGGGTTCGTCTGACGCAGTCGCAGTTCGCGCCGGTCGAGATCACGCCCGAGTTCTGGATCGTGCCGACCTGGCACGAACCGCCGGCGCAGGCCCGCCACGTGATCCGGCTCGATCCGGGGCTGGCTTTCGGCACCGGCACGCATCCGACCACGCGCATGTGCCTGCGCTGGATCGCCACGCGCGGCAACCCGGGCGGTAAGCGGGTACTCGACTACGGCTGCGGCTCGGGCATCCTCGCGATCGGGGCCGCCAAGTACGGCGCCGCCGACATCGATGCCGTGGACATCGATCCGGCCGCGGTGGAGTCGACCGAACTCAACGCCGAAGCCAATGGCGTGCAGTTGAAGGCGGGTTTGCCGGACGCATCGTCGGGCCGCTACGACATCGTGCTCGCGAACATCCTCGCGACGCCGCTCAAGGTGCTGGCGCCCCTGCTGTGCGCCCATGTCGCTCCGGGTGGCGCGCTGGTGCTCGCCGGCATCCTCGAGCGCCAGGCCGACGAACTGAAGGCGGCCTACGCGTCCTGCGCATCGCTGGAAGTCACCGACAGCGAGGACGGCTGGATCCTGATGACTGCCAGGCTGTAGCGCGTAGGGTGCCGCCGCCGGCAACCCTACAATCGGCGCCTGATGAGCTTGGTCACCCGCTGCCCCGCGTGCGACACCACATTCAAGGTGGTGCGGGACCAGCTTCGCATCTCCGATGGCTGGGTGCGCTGCGGGCGGTGCAGCCAGGTGTTCGATGCGACCGTCGATCTGCACGAGATGCCGGAAGGCTCCTCGGCGCCGGCAGTGCCCGAGCCCGAGCCCGAGCGGGAACTCGAGCCCGAGCGGGAATCCGAGCCCACAGCTGAAGCGCCCGAAGCGGTCGACGCTCCCGAGCAGGACATCGCCGAGAGCGATTTCCTCGACGAGGAGTCGGGCCCGGTGCCGCTGACCGAGGTGCCGGCCTTCCCGGTTGCCAGCTCGCTCTCGTGGCCCGATCCGGATTCGCTGCTGCTCGGTGAGCAGGGCCGCACGGCGGTTCGTCCGCCGGCAGCGCCGCCGCTGTCGTTCCCGGACATCGATCTCACGCTGCCCGCGCGCCCTGCGATGCTGGCCAGTGCCAGCGAGGCGGCAGCGCCGGAGTTCGACGATTCCGGCCATGCGCAACTACAGAAGGCGCTGCGCCGTGCGCGCGCCAAGGCCGCCAAGGTCGCGAAGGCAAGAGCCAGGGGACAGGGGGGCACGCAGGCCGAGGTCGCGCCGGTGGTGCTGGCTGCGAGCGAGGCCGAGCAGGCAGCGGGTCCGGCGCTTCTGGTCGTTCCGACACCCGGCTTCCTGGGCGTCGACCAAGGTCCTTCCTGGTGGCACCGCTCCGCGGTGCGGCGTTGGCTGGTCGTCGCGGCCGTGCTGGCGGCGCTCTTGCTGATCGCCCAGGTGCTGCGCCACGAGCGCGACCTGATCGCAGCGCGTCAGCCTGCATTGCGCCCGCTCCTGGAGACGCTGTGCCGGGTGACCGGTTGCGAGCTTTCGGCCCTGCGGCAGATCAACGACATCAAGATCGACGGCGCTTCGTTCGCGCGCGACAAGAGCGGCGACGGCTTCCAGCTCGACTTCACGGTGCGCAATGTCGCCGGGGTGCCGCTCGCGATGCCGGCGGTCGAACTGTCGCTGCTCGACACTCAGGAGCGGGCCGTGGTGCGGCGCGTGCTCATGGCCCGCGACTTCGGTGCGCCGGCCGTGCTGCCGGCGCGCGCCGAGCGCTCGGCATCGCTGTCCCTCAACCTCAGCGGCGCCGAAGCGGCGTCCATGCCGCCGGTCGCCGGCTTTCGCATCGAGGCGCTCTATCCCTGAGCGCCTCGACCTTCCAGCTTCTTCAATCCAACCAGTGACCTCCCATGGCAGCAGTGATTTGCGGTTCGCTCGCGTTCGACACCATCATGACTTTCGAGGGGCGGTTCGCGGACCAGATCCTTCCGGACCAGTTGCACATCCTCAACGTGTCCTTCCTGGTGCCCGGGCTGCGGCGCGACTTCGGCGGCTGTGCCGGCAACATCGCCTACAGCCTCAATGCACTGGGCGGCACGGCGTTGCCGATGGCGACAGTCGGCAGCGACGGCGCCGACTACCTCGAGCGCCTGCGCTCGCTGGGCATCAGCACCGAGTTCGTGCGACAGGTCGACCACACCTTCACGGCCCAGGCCATGATCATGAACGACCGCGACAACAATCAGATCACGGCCTTCCATCCGGGCGCGATGCAGCAGGCGCACATCACGAAGGTCGCCGCCCGCGAGGACATCCGGCTCGGCATCGTGGCACCCGACGGCCGCGATGCGATGCTGCAGCATGCCGAGCAGTTCAAGGCGGCCGGCATTCCCTTCGTCTTCGATCCGGGGCAGGGCCTGCCGATGTTCGACGGCAAGGAACTGGCGCACTTCGTCGACCTGGCAAGCTGGGTGGTGGTCAACGACTACGAGGGCAAGATGCTGTCGCAGCGCACCGGCTGGAGCCTGGCGGAGATCTCGAAGCGGGTGCGCGGCCTGGTCGTGACTCTGGCGGCGGAGGGCTGCGAGGTCTGGACCCAGGGTGAGCGTGAACATGTGCCGGCCGTCACGCCCGAGGCAGTGGTCGAGCCGACCGGATGCGGCGACGCCTGGCGTGGTGCCTTGCTGTTCGGTCTCGAGCAGGGCTGGCCGCTGGGGCGCTGCGCCGCCCTCGGCAATCATCTGGGATCGCTCAAGATCGCCCAGCGCGGTCCGCAGAACTATCAGGTCGACCGCAAGGCACTCGGAATCTAGTCCCTCCCCCGAAGCGCCTTCAGCGCTCCCCCTCAAGGGGGCGATACCAGCGGCCTGGCAAAAGCCAGTTCCGCGGTATCCCTGGATTGGAGCTGCCGCTCATGCGCCGCAGCGAAGCGCCATGAAAAAAGCCCGGCATCTTGCGATGCCGGGCTTGTGCCATCAAGGCCGCTCAGAGACTCAGGGCTTGCTGGCCGTCGGGAACGGCCAGGCAGCCTGCGGGTTCAGCGTCGTTTGCGCAGCAGGAGCAGGCGCTACGGCAGCCTTGGCGGGCGCTTTCGCGGCCTTCTTGGCAGCGGGCTTCTTCGCGGCTTTCTTGGCAGCGGGCTTTTTCGCTGCAGCCTTTTTCGCCGGGGCCTTCTTCGCTGCGGCCTTCTTCGCCGGGGCCTTCTTCGCTGCGGCCTTCTTGGCAGGCGCCTTCTTCGCCGGAGCCTTCTTGGCCGCTACCTTCTTGGCGGGGGCCTTCTTTGCCGGCGCCTTCTTGGCGGCGACCTTCTTGGCCGCAACCTTCTTCGCCGGGGCCTTCTTTGCAGCGACCTTCTTTGCCGGGGCCTTCTTCGCCACTACCTTCTTGACAGCGACCTTCTTTGCCGGGGCCTTCTTTGCAGCGGCTTTCTTAGCCGGCGCTTTCTTTGCAGTTGCCATTTCTATTTCTCCTTGATCAAGTTGAAAAAATCAACCTTTTGAAGCACTCCACGCATGTTGGTCAGCGTGAAGCGATTCATGGCGTTGGAACGGATTCCAGCACCATGAACACCTGCGCCCTCAGCGATGCCGCACTCTCCGGTGCCGTGTCTCGCTGAGCGCTTTTTCTGAATTCACTTTGTTCTTGTCGGAAAGCTTCAATCCCAGGAGAGCGCACCACCCGACTGATACTCGATCACGCGGGTTTCGAAGAAGTTGCGCTCTTTCTTCAGGTCAATCATTTCGCTCATCCAGGGGAACGGGTTTTCCTCGTTCGGGAAGAGCGTTTCGAGGCCGATCTGCTGCGCGCGCCGGTTGGCGATGTAGCGCAGGTAGCCCTTGAACATGGAGGCGTTCATGCCGAGCACGCCACGCGGCATGGYGTCTTCGGCGTACTTGTACTCGAGCTCGACGGCCTTCATGAAGAGGGCCTTGATCTCGGCCTTGAACTCTGCCGTCCAGAGCTGAGGATTCTCGAGCTTGAGCTGATTGATCAGGTCGATGCCGAAATTGCAGTGCATCGATTCGTCGCGCAGGATGTACTGGTACTGCTCGGCGGCGCCGGTCATCTTGTTCTGGCGGCCGAGCGCGAGGATCTGCGTGAAGCCGACGTAGAAGAACAGGCCTTCCATCAGGCAGGCGAAGACGATCAGCGACTTGAGCAAGGTCTGGTCGGTCTCGTGCGTGCCGGTGCGGAAGTTCGGGTCGCTGATGGCGTCGATGAACGGGATCAGGAACTSGTCCTTSTCRCGGATYGACKGCACTTCGTTGTAGGCGTTGAAGATCTCGCTCTCGTCCAGGCCGAGCGACTCGACGATGTACTGGTAGGCGTGCGTGTGGATCGCTTCCTCGAAGGCCTGGCGCAGCAGGAACTGGCGGCATTCGGGCGCCGTGATGTGGCGGTAGGTGCCCAGCACGATGTTGTTCGCGGCCAGCGAGTCGGCGGTCACGAAGAAGCCGAGGTTGCGCTTGACGATGCGGCGCTCGTCTTCGGTCAGGCCGTTCGGGTCTTTCCAGAGCGCGATGTCGCGCGTCATGTTCACTTCCTGTGGCATCCAGTGGTTGGCGCAGGTGGCAAGGTACTTTTCCCAGGCCCACTTGTACTTGAACGGCACCAGCTGGTTGACGTCGGTCTGGCCGTTGATGATGCGCTTGTCGGCCGCCTTGACGCGGTGCGCGGCGGGCGCGATCGGCGCGGCAGGCTGCGAGGCCGGTGCCGGTCGCAGCGATGCGCCGTCGTCGAGCGTGCGCATCGCGGGGGAAGCTTGAGGGGCAATTTGCGAAGTCGGGAACTCCGACGAGCGGGCGATTGGCGCGCCGCTGTTCGATGTGTGCCGCAGTCCTTGCTGCAGATCCTTTGGCAAGGAGGGCTTGACTTCTTCGTCCCAGGTCAACATAGAAAAATCCAATGCTCAAATTATGTGAGCAACGATGTGAGTTGCAAAGTGCTCCTCACATCGCGCTTCAATTATGTGGTCGTTATGTTGTTCGCATGCATCGCAATTTGTCGGTCGATGCCGCGAACTGCGACAACTTCACGCCGACATCACTGGCAGGCTTCGCAGGTCGGGTCGTCGACACCGCAGAACGCGATGTCGGTCGCGGGCATCGCGCTCAACTGCGCTTGCGCTGCGAGCGCCGCCACTTCGAGTGCGCTCATGCCCGACGATGCATCGCCGCTGCCCGACGACACTGCGTTCAAGCGACCCGATTGCACGGTCGATTTCTCGGCGTGCGTCGCGCTCTGCGTGCGCAGGTAGTAGGTGGTCTTGAGACCGCGCAGCCAGGCCAGCTTGTAGGTGTCGTCGAGCTTCTTGCCCGATGCGCCGGCCATGTAGATGTTGAGCGACTGCGCCTGGTCGATCCACTTCTGGCGCCGCGCCGCGGCCTCGACCAGCCAGGTGGTCTCGACTTCGAAGGCGGTTGCGTAGAGCGCCTTAACGTCCTGCGGCACGCGATCGATCGGGCGCAGCGAGCCGTCGAAGTGCTTCAGGTCCATCACCATCACGTCGTCCCACAGGCCAAGGCGCTTGAGGTCACGCACCAGGTAGTGGTTGATGACCGTGAACTCGCCCGACAGGTTCGACTTGACCGACAGGTTGCCGAAGCAGGGTTCGATCGAGGCGTCGACGCCGATGATGTTCGAGATGGTCGCGGTCGGTGCGATGGCGACGCAGTTCGAGTTGCGCATGCCGTCGGCCTTGATCTTCTGGCGCAGCGCGTCCCAGTCGAGGGTGGCCGAGCGGTCGACCTCGACGTAGCCGCCGCGGGCCTTCTCGAGCAGGTCGAGTGTGTCGGGCGGCAGCACGCCCTTGTCCCACAGCGAGCCCTTGTAGCTCGAGTACTTGCCGCGTTCGCGCGCCAGCTCGGTCGAGGCCCAGTAGGCGTGGTAGCAGATCGCTTCCATCGATTCGTCGGCGAACTGCACGGCTTCCTGCGAGGCGTAGGGGATGCGCAGTTCGTACAGCGCGTCCTGGAAGCCCATCAGGCCGAGGCCGACCGGGCGGTGCCGCAGGTTGGAGTCGCGCGCCTTCTTGACCGCGTAGTAATTGATGTCGATCACGTTGTCGAGCATCCGCATCGCGGTCGCGATGGTGCGCTGGAGCTTGGCCTGATCGACCTTGCCGTCCTTCAGGTGCTGCAGCAGGTTGACCGAGCCGAGGTTGCAGACCGCGGTTTCGGTGTCGCTGGTGTTCAGCGTGATCTCGGTGCAGAGGTTCGACGAATGGACCACGCCGGCGTGCTGCTGCGGCGAGCGCACGTTGCAGGCGTCCTTGAAGGTGATCCAGGGATGGCCGGTCTCGAACAGCATCGTGAGCATCTTGCGCCACAGGTCGGTGGCCTGCAGGGTGCGGCTGGGCTTGATCTCGCCGCGCGCGGCCTTTTCTTCGTAGGCCACGTAGGCGGTCTCGAAGTCGAGGCCGAACTTGTCGTGCAGATCGGGCACGTTGGACGGCGAGAACAGGGTCCAGCTGCCCTTTTCCATCACGCGGCGCATGAACAGGTCGGGGATCCAGTTGGCGGTGTTCATGTCGTGCGTGCGGCGGCGGTCGTCGCCGGTGTTCTTGCGCAGCTCGAGGAATTCCTCGATGTCGAGGTGCCAGGTTTCCAGGTAGGTGCAGACCGCGCCCTTGCGCTTGCCGCCCTGGTTGACCGCCACCGCGGTGTCGTTGACCACCTTGAGGAAGGGCACGACGCCCTGCGATTCGCCGTTGGTGCCCTTGATATGGCTGCCGAGCGCGCGCACGCGGGTCCAGTCGTTGCCCAGGCCGCCGGCGAACTTCGACAGCAGCGCGTTTTCCTTGATCGACTCGTAGATGCCGTCGAGGTCGTCGGGCACGGTGGTGAGGTAGCAGCTCGACAGCTGCGAGCGCAGGGTGCCGCTGTTGAACAGGGTCGGCGTGCTCGACATGAAGTCGAACGAGGACATCACCTCGTAGAACTCGATGGCGCGGGCTTCGCGGTCGATCTCGTTGAGCGACAGGCCCATCGCGACGCGCATGAAGAAGGCCTGCGGCAGCTCGATGCGCGACTTGCGCACGTGCAGGAAGTAGCGGTCGTAGAGCGTCTGCAGGCCGAGGTAGTCGAACTGCAGGTCGCGCTCGGGCTTGAGGGCGGCGCCCAGGCGGGCCAAGTCGAACTGCAGCAGCTTCTCGTCGAGCAGCTCGTTGTCGACGCCCTTCTTGATGAAGTGCGGGAAGTAGTCGGCGTAGGCCTGGGCCCGTTCGGCCAGCGGCACTTCGCGGCCGATGACTTCCTTGAAGATCGTGTGCAACAGCAGGCGGGCGGTGGCGAAGGTGTAGTCGGGGTCTTTCTCGATCAGCGTGCGGGCCGCCAGGATCGAGGCCTTGTAGACCTCGTCGAGCGGCACGCCGTCGTAGAGGTTGCGCATCGTCTCGGCCACGATCGGGCTGGCCGTGATGCTGTCGCCGAGGCCGACGCAGGCCGATTCGATCAGGTCCTTGAGGTCGTTGAGGTCGAGCGCGACGCGCTCGCCGCGGTCCAGCACGTGCAGCGTGGAGACCGCGATCGGCGCGTCCTGTTCGCCCTGCTTCAGACGCTCCTGGCTGCGGCGCTCGCGGTAGAGCACGTAGGCACGGGCGATCTCGTGGTGGCCGCCGCGCATCAGGCCGAGCTCGTCCTGGTCCTGCACGTCCTCGATGTGGAAGGTGCCGCCGCCCGGACGCGAGCGCACCATGGCGCGGACCACGGCCTGGGTCAGGGTGTCGACCGTCTCGCGCACGCTGGCGGAGGCCGCGCCCTGGGTGCCGTGCACCGCGAGGAAGGCCTTCATCATCGCGATCGCGATCTTGTTCGGCTCGAAGGGCACCACCGCGCCGTTGCGGCGGATGATCTGGTAGTGGGCCAGCGCATTGCCGGTGGGCGAGCCGGCGACGTCGCGCTGCTGCGGCGTCGAGGAAACAGCGCGGGAGGCGGAGGGGGTGTTCAGGGCAGTTTGCATGCGATCCTCGGTTGGCTTTCTTGTTCGGGCGGCGGTGCCAGTGCGGCCATGGTTTTGGGCGTTGGGCGCCGGGCAGGGCACACTATATCTAGGGTCTCACGGGCCTACAACCCACTAGATGTAGTGTTTTCTACGAATATCAACGATTGTGAAAATGGCCCCGGGGAGGCCGGATCGCGCTTCTGCCCCGTGGCCGTTGAACGACGGTAGCGCAGCCCGCGGCTGGCGGGCGTTTCCGCTGCTTTTGAGCCTGGAAAGCGCATGGTTGCTACGCCTGAACAGCGGCAGGGCCGTCGCAGCCACGTCGGTTCAGCGACGCATCGCGTGCCGCCGGCCGATTGAAAAAAACTAGCGGCCTATCGCGCCCGGCGGAAGCATGGCGGGGTCCCAGCCTAGTTGCGCCTGCAGCAGCTGCCAGTCGAAGCCGGCGCCGGGGTCCTCCTTGCGGCCCGGCGCGATGTGCTGATGGCCGGCGATGTAGCGGATCGCATGGCGCTGCGCGATTGCGGGACACAGGCTGGTCAGGGTTTCGTATTGCGCGGGTTCGAACGGCCCGCCCTCGATGCCCTCGAGTTCGATGCCAATCGAATCATCGTTGCAATTGGCGCGGCCACGCCAGAAGGACGCACCGGCATGCCAGGCACGGTCGTCACAGCTGACGAATTGCCACAGCTCGCCGTTGCGCCGCACATAGAAGTGCGCCGACACCTCGAGGCCGCGGATGCTGCCGAAATAAGGGTGCGCATCCCAGTCGAGGCGATTCGTGAAGAGTTGCTGGACCTCGTCGCCGCCGTATTGGCCGGGCGGCAGGCTGATCGAATGCAGCACGATCAGATCGATCTCGGCCTCTGCAGGGCGCGGCCCGAAGTTGGGCGAGCGAAGGGTCCGCGCGAAGCGATACCAGCCGTTCTTCCAGAGACCGGCGGGGGCTTCGGCTTCAGTCGTCGACGCCGAAGCCATGGGGGTCGTCGCCGTTCGGGGTCGCGATGCCCAGGCGTGCGATCCGGTAGCGGATCTGGCGCAGGCTCAGGCCGAGCCGGGCCGCTGCGGCGGTGCGGTTGAAGCCGGTCTCTTGCAGCGCCCGGACCAGGATCTCGCGCTCTTGCTGGTCGAGGTAGCTCTGCAGGTCGCTGGGCACTTCGGGCGCCGCCTTCGACGGCGCGGGCGTGGCGGAGGCGGGCGCGGACAGGTAGGCCGGCGGCGCGGGTTCCGACAACTGCGCTTCGGCCGGCAGCGTCGTGCTGCCGGCGAAGTCGAGGTGCAGCATGTCGCCGTCGCTCAAGGCCACGGCGCGGTGCAGCAGGTTCTCGAGTTCGCGCACGTTGCCATGGAGCGGATGCTCCGACAGCCGCTGCAGCACCTCGGTCGACAGCGTCGGCACCGGCATGCCGGAGTCGCGCGCGATGCGCGCCAGCAAGGCCTTGCACAGCGCCGGCAGGTCGCCGCGGCGCTCGCGCAGGGCCGGCACCGCGATCTCGATCACGTTGAGGCGGTAGAAAAGATCTTGCCGGAACCGGCTGGCCTGCACCTCGGCCTGCAAGTCCTTGTGGGTCGCGCTGACGATTCGAACGTCGACTGCGTCCTCCTGGGTCGAGCCGATCGGCCGCACGCTGCGCTCCTGGATCGCGCGCAGCAGCTTGGATTGCATCGCCAGCGGCAGGTCGCCGATTTCGTCGAGGAACAGCGTGCCGCCGCGGGCGGCCTGGAAATAGCCGTCGCGATCTTGCGAGGATCCGGTGTAGGAGCCCTTGCGGGCGCCGAAGAACTCGGCCTCGAGCAGGTTCTCGGGAATGGCGCCGCAGTTGACCGCGACAAAGGGGCCGTCGCTGCGCTGGCTGCAGGCGTGCACGGCGCGGGCGACCAGTTCCTTGCCGGTACCGGATTCGCCGCGCACCAGAACCGGGGCCATGCCGCGCGCCACCTTGGCGATGCGCGCCTTGACGATGCGCATCGGTTCCGAGTCGCCGACCAGGCGCTCGAGCGCGGCCGCGCCGCCGCTGCCGATCGGGATGGCGATCCTGACGCCGTCCTCGGCCCGTTCGTCGACCGGCCGCGCGACGCTGGTGCTGCCCCACTGCGCGGTGGCCCGCACCGCGGAAGCGACCACGGTCCGGAACTGCTTCAGATCGACCGGCTTGGTCAGGTAGTCGAAGGCGCCGGCCTTGAGGGCCTCGACCGCGTTCTCGGCCGAGCCGTAGGCGGTCATCACGACGCAGCGCTCGCTGCGCTGGTCCTGCTGGATCCGCTGCAGGATCTGCATGCCGAGCCCGTCGGGCAGGCGCATGTCGGTGATCACGGCATCGAAGCGGCCGGCGTCCAGGTGCTGCGAGGCCTCGGCGACGCTGCCGGCGGCCTCGACCCGGTAGCCTTCGCGCAACAGCGTGAGTTCGTAGAGCGTGCGCAGGTCGGGCTCGTCGTCGACGACCAGGATCTGGGCGGGGCGCGATGCGGACGGGTTGGGTGTGCTCACGCGGCTATTGTGTCAGCCGGGTCTCGGCCGCGGCAAACGAAACGAAGAACTCGTTACCTTCGGCGCCCGATGCCGACAGCGCGCGGCGCTCGTAGCCGATGGTGGCGCCGTGCCGCTCGCACAGTTCCCGACATAGAAAAAGGCCCAGTCCGCTCGAACGGCTCTCGGAGGAGAAGAAGGGCTCGAACAGATGCCGCTGCACCGCTGGTTCGAGCGGCGCGCCGTCGCTCCAGATCTGCAGCGTGGCCCGGCCGGCGGCATTGAGCCGGGTCGTGACCTGGATCGAGCCGTCGCGGTCCCCCGCGTAGCGGGCCGCGTTGTCGAGCAGGTTCACGAGGATGCGGCGCAGGTGCTCGACGTCGAAGCGGACGTCGCTGCCGGGGGCGTCGAGCGCCAGCACGACGCCCTGGCGCTGCGAATGCAGCACCCATTCCTCGGCCAGCGTGCGCACGGTGGCATCGAGCGACAGCTGTTCGCCGAGCGGCAGCACGCGCTGCTGGCGAGCTCGCGCGACATCAAGCACGTCGTCGACGATCCGCGCCAGGCGCTGCGCGTTCTGCTGCACCATGGTCGTCAACTGGCGATGCGCCGGATCGACCAGGTCCTCGGCCAGCAGCGCGCTGGCCTGTGTGATGGCGGCCAACGGATTGCGGATCTCGTGCGCCACCGCGGCCGACATGCGGCCCATGGCGGCCAGCTTCTCGGTGCGGATGCGGGCCTCGAGTTCGCGCAGGTCCTGCAGGAACATCACGCAGAGGCTGTCGGAGTTCGGGTCGAGCGAGCGGGTCAGGCGCGTGCGCACGCGCACTTCGCGCGCCGCCCCCTGGGACTGGGCGAGCGGGATCTCCTTCGACTGTGGCGTGCGCCGCGCAAAGGTCTGTTGTGCCAGCGCGGCCAGCGAGACCCAGGCCGGATGGGCAGCGAGCATGAAGGGCAGCTCGATCCGGACC